>RKSI01000024.1 GCA_007570905.1 Gammaproteobacteria bacterium | reverse complement strand
AAAAGGAGGCCGTCGCAGCCGACCGCGATTACGCCGTGGTGCTGTCGGACTGGACCGACGAGGCGCCGGCGCAGGTTCTTCGCAACCTGAAAAAAGACGGCGACTACTACGCGCGCAAGAAAAACACCGTGCAGTCGTGGGCCGGGGTCATGGCGCGCGGCTGGCCGGCGGTGAAAAACCGCCTGCACGGGGCGTGGATACGGATGGGGCCGATGGACCCGTCCGATGTCGGCTACGACCTGTTTCTGGCCAACGGCAAACCCGAGCAGACGCTGGCGGCGGACGCCGGCGAGCGCGTCCGGCTGCGGCTGATTAACGCCGCCGCATCCAGTTACTTTGATGTGGAGTTCGCCGGCGGGCCGATGACCGTCGTCGCCGCCGACGGCGTGGATGTCGAGCCGCAAAAAGTGCAGCGCCTGCGTATTGCGATTGCCGAGACTTACGATGTGGTCGTTGAAATACCGCAGCGCCGCGCCTACGCGCTGCGCGCGACTTCGGTGGACGGCGCCGGTTACAGCAACACCTTCATCGGCGCCGGCGAGCGCGTGCAGGCGCCCGACATCCCGGCGCCCGACTGGTACCGGATGAGCCACGGCATGCACGGCGCGCATGACATGCACGATATGCAGGACACGCAAGACATGCGCGGCGCACACGATACGCATGACGCACACGATACGCACAAGGCGCATAAAGCGCACAGCGCACAAGACATGCAAGACGCGCACAACGCACAGAACAGGCACGATGCTGACGCACACGATACGCATGACATGCACAGCGCGCACGACGCGGGCGCGCACGACACACACGACATGCACGCGCACCACCGGCAGGCCGGCGGCGGCGCGGTCGTCGCGCACCTGACCGACTACTCCATGCTGCGCGCGAAAAACCGGACGGCGCTGCCCGCCGGCGCGCCCGAAAGAGAGGTGCGCCTGAAACTGACCGGCAACATGGAGCGCTATGTGTGGGCGTTCAACGACAAGACGCTTTCCGAATCCGACAGCATCCGCATCCGCAAGGGCGAGAACACCCGCCTTGTGCTTGAAAACGAGACGATGATGAACCACCCCCTGCACCTGCACGGGCATTTCTTCCGGGTTCTGAACGGGCAGGGCGAATACAGCCCGCTGAAACACACCGTCAATGTGCCGCCGATGGGCACGACCGTCATTGAGTTCGAGGCGAAGGAAGACAAGGACTGGTTCTTCCACTGCCACAACCTCTACCATATGCACACGGGCATGGCGCGCGTCCTCAGTTACGAGGGTTCATCGTCGTACAACGACGACACGAAGGGGAAAATCGCGCACGGCAACGCCTGGTATTTCGCCGGCAACGCCGCCGTGCTCGGCCAGATGGCGGCGGGGCGCCTGCGCGCCGCCAACCTGCGCAACGCCTTCGTCGTCCACTACGACTACGACTATGACAAAAGTTACGACGCCGACTTTCTCTACCGCCGCAACTTCAGCCGCTTTCTCGACGCCTACATCGGCGCGGAACTCGAGCGCGAGGACGGCCACGAAGACCCGGAAAAGCACGCCGTCATCGGCCTGCACTACACGCTGCCGCTGCTGATAGACGCCGACCTGCGGCTCGATTCCGACAACAAGGCCAGCCTTGAACTGAAATCCGCGATGCAACTGACATCGCGGCTGATGCTGGAATGGCAGTACGAATTCAAGGACGACGACGAATACCGCGCCGGCCTGTCATGGGAACTCAGCAAAGCCCTGTCGCTGACCGCGCTCTACGACTCCGACTACAAAGGCGGCGCCGGCCTGAAGTGGATGTTCTGAGGCGCGCCTACGGCGCCAGCATCCAGCCCGCGTCCGGCGTTTCCCGGTTGAAGGTGAAAGTCCGCGCCTGCCCGTCTCCGGAGACCGTGCACTTGATTTGCAGCGGATAGCCGACCTCGTCTTTCTTTGAGAAGTCTATCTGCCCGGTCGCAAACTCCAGCGAGCGGTTTTCGCCGCCCGCGATTCCGGGCAGGCCGCCGTTTCTCTGCATCGCCATGCAGGTCTCCATCATGCTCTGCATTTCCGCCGCGTAGCGGCTTTGGGAGAATTCTTCCTCGTACGCGTCTTCCCCGGATGGGCCGCACCCCGCCGCCGCAACAACGGCCAGCGCAACGGCCAGGTTCTTCATCGTGTTTTTCATCATGGCCTCCGCAAGCGTTCAATGGCGGCTTCCCGGCAGGGCGCGCCGAAAACCGGCGGAGAGGGTGGGATTCGAACCCACGTGCCGGCAAAAACCGACCATCTGATTTCGAGTCAGCGCCGTTATGACCACTTCGGTACCTCTCCGCCGCATAGTATAGGCGAAGACGGCCCCGGCGCGGCCAAAAACCCGCCGCCCCGCCCGTCCGCCCCTGTCAAACCAAAGTAGAAATATCCGGTTGCCGGCCCCCTTGCCGATTGGCGGCGGTTCGGCTATCATGGGCGCCCCCTGCACAGCGGGGGATGACCTTTTATGAAGACTTACAGCGCCAAACCCGGCGAAGTGGAGCGCAAGTGGTATCTGATTGACGCCACCGGCAAACCGCTTGGGCGGCTCGCCAGCGAGATTGCGACGCGGCTTCGCGGCAAGCACAAGCCGCAGTTCACGCCGCATGTTGACACCGGCGACCACATCGTCGTCATAAACGCCGGGCGCGTCGCCGTCACCGGCAACAAGAAGAACGCGAAGTTCTATTACCGCCACAGCGGCCACATCGGCAACCTGAAAAAAACATCGCTGAAAGAAATGCTGGAACAACACCCCGAACGCGCCATTGAATACGCCGTCAAGGGCATGCTGCCGAGAAACCGGCTGGGGCGCGCGATGCTGCGCAAACTGCGCGTCTATGCCGGCGAGCAGCACGGCCACGAGGCGCAGCAGCCGGCCACGCTGGAGATACTGAACTGATGGCCGAAAGCGAACGGCAGTATTACGGAACCGGGCGCCGCAAGTGCTCGGTGGCGCGCGTCTTCATGCGCCCCGGGTCCGGAAAGATTCTCGTCAACCGGCGCAAGTTCAGCGAATACTTTCCGCGCGAAACCCTGTGCATGCTCGTCGAGCAGCCGCTGGCGGCGGTGTCGGCGGTGAAAAAATTCGACTTTGACATCACCGTCAGGGGCGGCGGGCCGAGCGGCCAGGCCGGCGCCATCCGCCTCGGCATCGCGCGCGCGCTTTTGCAGTGCGACAACGGCCTGCGCGCGACGCTGCGCCAGGGCGGTTTTCTGACGCGCGACGCGCGCATCGTCGAGCGCAAGAAAGTCGGCCTGCGCAAGGCGCGCAAAGACATCCAGTACTCCAAGCGCTAAGCGCCCCTTTCAGCGCCCTTCAACTTTTCCAAAAGGATGCGCGGGCCTGCCCGCCCACAAGGAAACCTTTATGACACATTGCAACATTTCATCCCGCGGGACGATGGCGGCGATGCTGGCGGGTCTGCTGGCCTGCGCGGCGGCGCCCGCGAGCGCGGAGGCGGCGCGTTCGGGATTTTATGTCGGCGGCGACGCCGGCATCATCTGGCGCGCGGACTTCCGCCAGCAGGGGAACAACCGGGAAATGAGTTGTTATTTCCTCGGCTGTCAGAGCGGCTTCCCGGGCGGCGAGGAGGGCTACCGCTGGGAATACGAGGTGGACACCGACAACGGGCTGCAATTCGGCCTGTCCGCCGGCTGGATGTGGAACCAACTGCGGCTGGAAATCAACGCCGCCCACGCCGCCAACGACGCCACCCACCGTTTCAGGGGTTCTTCATTGCGCGACGGTTCGCCGGCGTGCTTTCTGGGCACCGCCTGCCGGCTGCCCGACGCGGCGCAGGAATCCGAGACCAGCGGCGTCGGCAGGATAGAAACACGCTCGCTGTTCGCCAATGTCTATTACGACTTTCCCGGCTACGGCGACTTCATTCCCTACATCGGGGCCGGCGTCGGCAAGGCCGATGTCAAGGTGACGGATGTGCGCTACATCTCCATCTTCGTTGACAGCCACCGCCCGGCGAACCGCCGCCGGGTCGTGCAGGACACCGACATGGAAGACACGGTGTACGCCTGGCAGTTGCACGCCGGCGCGGACTACCGCGTCAACCGCAGGTTTCTTGTCGGCCTGAAAGTCTCGTACACCGACCTCGACGACTTCTCCGACACCAACCGCTACGACGAGCATACCGACGAGCCGAACCTGACCAACCGCACGAAGTTCGCCGGCCTTGACTACTGGTCGGCGCTGTTCACCGTCAAATACCTGTTCGGGCAATAGCGCGGCGGCGCGGCGCGCCTTAAACGCGGTCGAGTTTGCGCCAGGCGGCGGGCGCCAGGCGCAAATCGGCCAGCGACGCCACCAGCGCGCCGGCGAAAGTGGCGTCGTCTTCGTACACCATCTTGTAATACTGCACCTTCATCGTCAGCGCCGCGCCCAGCACTATCGCGGCGAAGGTGATGAACGAGCCGAGCGCCAGCGTCGAGGCGCCGGTGATCGCCTGGCCGAAGGTGCAGCCGAGCGACAGCACGCCGCCGACGCCCATCAGAAAGCCGCCGGCCAGATGGCGCGCGAGGTCGCCGCCGCCGGCGAACCATTCAATGCGGAAGTTGCCGGAAACCGCCGAATAAAGAAACGAACCCGCGACAACGCCGAACGCGGCGACCAGCGCAAAGGTCAGCAGGTTGGACGCAAAGCCCTCCTGAATGTAGTAATACAGATGGGCGCTCGGCTTGACGAAAGTGAACGACTGGGCGCCGGCGTCGTACGGAATTTCATCGAGAAACGCGATTTCATCGAGCAGACCGCGGCCCATCGGCCCCGTCGTCAGATACCACGCGCCGACCACCGCAGCGCCGACGGCGAAGCCGCCCAACTGGTTGTCAAAACTGGAGCGGAAGTCGCGCGAGCGGAAAACCCACGCCAGCACCGCGGCGCCGATAATCAGCGCGGTTATCCGGCTCCACCACGCCCCGGCGATGCCGAGCGGGCGCCCGGTCAGTTCATCCACGCCCTGGCTGGCGAGGCCCCAGGCGGCAAAATCCACCGACGGCATCCAGCGCAAGAACAGGTGGTAGCCGAAGTTGGTGTAAATCATCAGGTAGGCGCCGGCGCCCATCATCAGAAAAACGACGACCGACTTCAGGTTGCCGCCGCCGATGCGCACCAGCGTCTTGTTGCCGCAGCCCGACGCCAGCGTCATGCCGACGCCGAACAGCAGGCCGCCGAGTATGTAGCGCGGCCACACGAACACCGGCGTGCCGTACGGCGGCTTGCCGGTGGCGCCGTCGTCGGCGAGCGACAGGTCGGCGCCGGCAAGCCAGTCTATCAGCGCGACGCCGATGACCGCCGTCGCCATCGCGCACAGCCACGCGCGCATGCGCCCGCTGTCGCCGATGTTGACGATGTCCGACACCGCGCCCATCGTGCAGAAACTCGTCTTGCAGGTCACCGCGCCCAGCACCAGCGCGATGACAAACCCAGCCAGCAAGATCTGTTGAAGAAGCAGCAATTCCATTATGTGCCCTCGTTTGGAAAATAAAGTCTGAAAGCCGAAAACCCCGGCGGTCAGCGGCCTTCCCCCGATTATAAACGCATAACTAACAAACGCCGCCGGATTGGTAGGCGGTCGGGTCGGGCACGCCGGCCTCGTCAAAACCGCGGCGGCGGAAACGGCAGGCGTCGCATTCGCCGCAGGCGCGGCCCTGCTCGTCGGCGCGGTAGCACGAAACCGTCAGCGAGTAATCCAGCCCGAGTTCAACGCCGCGCGAGATGATGCCGGCCTTGGTCAGCGCAATCAGCGGCGTCATGATGCGGAAACCGCCGCCCTCGACGCCGGCGCGCGTCGCCAGATTGGCGGTTTGCTCGAAAGACTCGATGAAGCGCGGCCTGCAATCGGGATAGCCCGGGTAATCCACCGCGTTGACGCCGATGTAAATGCTGCGCGCGTCCAGCGTTTCCGCCCACGCCAGCGCCAGCGCCAGAAACACCGTGTTGCGCGCCGGCACATATGTCGGCGGAATGCCGGCGGCGCCGCTGTCGCTGTTCGCCGGCAGCGGCGCCGACGGGTCGGTCAGCGCCGAGGCGGCGATGGCGGCGAGGTCGAGCGTGAAGCAGCGGTGTTCGGCGGCGCCGACGGCGGCGGCGACGCGGCGCGCCGCGCCAATCTCGGCGGCGTTGCGCTGGCCGTAGGCGAAACTCAGCGCAAAGCAGCGGCAACCGTCGTGCGCGGCGATGGCCAGCGTCGTCGCCGAATCCAGCCCGCCCGACAGCAGCACCACCGCGCGCTCTCCGGCGGCGCCGCTCAACGCCCCCGCTCTTCGCCCCACAGTATCTTGTGGAGTTGCAGTTGCAGGCGCACGCGCAGCCGGTCGCGCAGTATCCAGCCGGCCAGTTCGGCGGCGTCCATCCGCCCGTAACCGGGCGAGAACAGCACGCAGCAGCGCTCGCTCAGGCGGTGCTCGTCCAGTTTGCGCTTCGCCCAGTCGTAGTCGGCGCGGTCGCAGATGACGAACTTGACCTGGTCGCCGCCGCGCAGCCGCGCGATGTTGGCGTAGCGGTTGCGCGCGTCCTCACCCGAACCCGGCGTCTTGATGTCCATGACGATGACGACGCGCGGATCCACGACGGCGATGTCGTGCGAACCCGCGGTCTCGAGCGAAACCCGGTAACCGGCGTCGCACAGCGCCGCCAGCAACTGCGGGCAGCGCTTCTGCGCGAGCGGTTCGCCGCCTGTGACCGTCACATAACCGGCATCGTAACGCCCGACCTGTGCGAGGATGTCGGCGATGTCCATCCAGTGGCCGCCGCTGAAAGCGTAGGCGGTGTCGCAATAATGACAGCGCAGCGGGCAGCCGGTCAGGCGCACAAAAACGGTCGGCACGCCGGCGGTCAGCGATTCGCCTTGCAGCGAATGAAACAATTCGGTGATTTTAAGCGCGTCGCGCCTGTCCGCCGGCGGCGTGTCAGGGGCATCGTTCGGGACATCTTTCAGCGCCGCGTTCAGGGTCGTCGTGTCCGGCGCCGCGTTTGAGGCCGTGTCGAACGCCGCGTTCAGGGGCGCGCCCGGCGCCGCGTTTGAGGTCGCGTTCGGGGCCGTGTCCGGCGCCGCGTTTGAGGCCGCGTTCGGGGGCGTGGCCGAACCGCGCGGCGGTGTCGGCGTCATCGCTTTTTCAGCAGTTTAAGTTTCTTGCCCGCCAGGTCGCGGATGGACTTCTGCGTCGCGGATGCGGCGAGGCTGTCGAGAATTTCGCGGGCGGCGTCGTGCTCGCCGCGCTCCATCCGGATAATCGCAATCTTGACGGAGGCGTCCTCGCTTTTCTGGTGGTCGGCGTGCTCCTCAACGACGCGCCTGAAAGCCGCCTCGGCCTTGTCGAAATCACGCCGGGCATACCACGACTCGCCTATCCAGTACTTCGCGCTGGCCGCGTATTTGCCGTGCGGATAACGCTCGAGGAATTCAGCGAGGCCCTCGCGCAGGCGCACATAATCCTTGTCGTTCAGCGCGCTCCATGCGGCATGATACATGCGGTACTCTTCCTTTCCGTGCACCGTCGGCTGATCCCGGCGCACCGGCGGCGGTGCGGCGTCCGACGGCAACGCGGTATCCGGCGACGGCGCAGTGTCGGGTGGCGCAGCATCCGGCGGCGCGCTATCCGGCGGCGGCGCAGTGTCAGGCGGTGTGGCGTCCGGCGATGGCGCGATGCCCGGCGGCGCGCTATCCGGCGGCGCGCTGTCCGGTGACGGCTCGGTATCCGGCGGCACGGCGTCCGGCGACGGCGCGGCGCCGTTGAAGCCCTCCTTCAGTTGCTCCAGTTCATGTTGCAAACGGTCGTTGCGGTCGCGCAACTCGTTCAACTCGGTCTGCAAACTCTCAACCTTGTCCAGCAACTCAATCAGCAACTGGTTTTCCGGCGTGTCGCGCTGCGCCGCGGCGGGCAGCGCCGCGAACAGGATAACCGCCGCCACAAGTTGCCGCAGCACGGCGCACCGGCGGCGGCGCGCCCCGCCCGCCCATTCCGCCAAATCAGGACGCCGCCGCAGGACGGCACCGCGCGGTGCGCCCGTCGCCTCGCCGCCAGCCGCCGGTTCCGCCGAATCAGTGCGCCGCCGCATGTCAGCGCACCAGCGGCGACCAGGCGACGCCGCGGATTTTGCCCGAGTCCACCCGAACAAGTTTGCCGAACACGCCGTCCACCGTCAGCAGGCCGAGCGCCGCGTGCCCGCCCTGGTTGGTCAGATAGCTCAGCAACTGGCCGTTCGGCGCGAAACGCGGCCTCTCGTCAATAAGGCCGAGGCTCAGTTCCAGTTCGTCGCCGTCGGGCCAGTCGCGCACCACGACCGAGAACCCCTGCGGACGCTGGCTGACCCACGCAATCTTGTCGCCGCGCGGGGAAACATCGGCGTCGGAGTTGTAACCGCCCTTGAAGGTCAGGCGCACCGGTTCGCGCTTGTGCGCGTCGAGGCGGTACACCTGCGGCGAGCCGCTGCGGTCGGAAGTGAACAGCAGCGAACCGTCCGGCGCCCAGGCCGGTTCGGTGTCAATCGCCAGGTTCTCGGTAATGCGCTCAATGCGGTTGCCGTTGAAGTGATAGACATAAATCTCCGGGTTGCCGTCGCGCGACGACACAAAGGCGAGGCGCCCGCCGTCGTCCGACCAGTCGGGCGAGTTGCCCTGGCCGATGGCCGCCGACAGGTTGGTGCGCTGGCCGCTGCCGAGCACCTGGATGAAAATCTCCGGCACGCCGTTTTCATATGACACATATCCCAAGCGCCGGTAGTCTGGCGACCAGCACGGCGACATGATGGGTTCTGAGGAAGTGAAAATCTGCACGCTGTTGCCGCCGTCGGCGTCGGCCACGGTCAGGTGGAAACGCCGCGACCTGATGCCCTCCCTCTCGGAACTGACAAACGCCAGGCGGGTGCTGAAAATGCCGGGCACGCCGGTCAGTTCCTCGTAAATCAGGTCGCTGGCGTAATGCGCGACATCGCTCGGCTTGCGCGACGCGACCGAAAACTCCAGTTCCACCAGTTTGCGGCTTTTGATGATGTCATACAGCGCGATTTGCAGGTCGCCGCCGCTCATCACCCTGCCGACGACCATCTTCTCGACGCCGGCGCCGGCCCAGCCGCGGTATTGTTCGGCGTCCGCCGGGCGGCGCGCCAGCGACGCGACATCCTGCGCCGGCAGCACGCTGAACAAGCCGCTGTAAGCGAGGTCGGACGCGATAATCGCGCTGTAAGTGCGCTTGATGTCCTGCGGTTCGTTGTCGAAAGGCAGCACCGCCATCGGGATGCCGCCCTCGACGCCGCCGGTAATCTCGACCTTCAATTCGGCCTGCGCGGCGCCGGGCAGCAGCGCAAGCAGCAGCGCGCCCGCCAGGGTGGCCCGTCCTGTCATGCGTCCCCTGTCATCAGTATTTCTGCCGGAAAGTCAGTTCCACATTGGCGTCGAACACATCCGGCGACGGCGGCGGCGGCAGCGGGCTTGCCTTCCACACCGCCTCCTCGACCGAGCGCATGAACAGCCGGTCGCCGTCGCAACTGACGATGTTCAAGTCCAGCACCTCGCCCGCGGGACTCTGGCGCACCTTCAGCACGCAATCGCCGCCCTTGACGCTGCTCGGCGGCTTCTTCCACTGGCGCTCGATGCTGTCGCGCAGCAGGCCGACATACTGGCGCGTCCACAGCGCGCGCTGGCGCTTTCTCATTTTCAGTTGCCGCTCCTCTTCGGCCAGGCGCTTCGCCTCTTGCGCCGCGCGCTTGCGTTCGCGCTCGGCTTCGCGCTGTTTTTGCAGGCGCGCTTCCTCGGCCTTGCGCTTGCGCTCGCGTTCGCG
>RKSI01000222.1 GCA_007570905.1 Gammaproteobacteria bacterium | reverse complement strand
GCGTCGGTGTCCATCGCCGCCGGCGCGACCGGCGCCGAGGTCGGCGTGCGTATCCTGGCCGACAGTCTCAACGAGGGCGCGGAAACGATCACCCTTGCATTGCAAGACGGCGCGCAGGTCGGCGCCGGCGGCGGCGTCGTGACGGCGGCGTCCGGCGCCGGGCGGACGGCCACGATTGCCATCGCCGACGACGCCGACGACGAGATTGAAGTCACCGTTACCGCCGACGAGGCCCGCGTCACTGAGGGTGCGATGGCGTCTTTCATGGTGCGTCTCGGCAACGCGATGCCGACGGCGCCGGTGGTCGTGCCGTTTTCGGTCGCCGGCGACACCGCTGACTTTGACATTGTGTCGCCGCCCGGCCTCGGCGCCGCCGCGACGACGGGCGTATTGACCATCCGGACGGGAAGCCCCGCCGGGCGGGTTGAACTGCTCGCAATCGACGACACCCTGTCCGAAGACGACGAGACGCTGCGCGTGGTTCTCGGCGAGGCGCGCACGGCGGGAAGGATCGCCGTCGCCGATCCGAACAGCGCCACCGTCGTCATCAACGCGGGCGACCGGCCAACGCCGGCGCCGGTGCTGATGATGGCCGCCGACAACCTCGGCAACGGCAACCCGGAGCGCGGCGGCGAGGGCAATCCCGTTTCTTACCCGCTGACCGCCACCATCACGCGCGCCGCCGGCGAAGACCCGCTGGAAGGGAATCTCAGCGTGCTGGCATGGCAATGGCGGCAGGTGGTTTCCACCGCGGCGGACGCCGCCGCCGTGCCCGCCGACGACCTCGCCGTGCATCTCGGCGCCATCGGCGATGCCACCGGCCAGTTTGCCGGCGCCGGCGCCGCCGCCGTTGCCGCGATGATTGCGCCGCGGGTGTATGTCACCGGCAACTACCACTTCCGCCTGACGGTAACCGCCACCAGAGCCGACCACCTGCCGGTTGTCGTCAGCGATGTCGTCAGCATCAGCTTCCGCGACTCCGACGCGCCCGCCACGCCCGAGGTGTCCGCCGCCGGCGCCGACGCGGTGGCGACGGACGCCGCCGGCAATCTGTTGCTGACGCTGCGCGAGGGCGACCGCGTGGTCATCACCGCCACCGCCACCGACCTAAGCCCCGCCGAGACGAGTGTCGCGTTGCTGGACGACCGGCATTACGAATGGAGCACCGACAACACCCCCGGCTTTTTCAGCGCCGCGCTTGAACCGGATGTAACGCCCGCCCGCGTGACCCGGTTCACCGTGCCGGCGCATCCGGCGACCGGCGGCAGCACCACCTACCGCCACCGCGTGACGGCGGTGGACGACGGCGGCGAGAGAAGCGCGCCGCGCAGTGTGACGATAGTGCACCGCGACAACGCGGCGCCGGTGGCCGACGCCGGCCCCGACCGCGAGGTGGGCATCAACGGCCGGGTAACGCTCGACAGCGCCGGCAGCCACGATGCGCGCGGCGCCGGGCGCGCAGGCCAGTTGCAGTACCAGTGGCGGCAGACGGGCACGGACGGCCCCGGCGTGGCGCTGCGTTCCGCCGACACCGCGGTCGCGGATTTTGACGCGCCGGCGCAGATGGCGACGCTGTACTTCAGCCTGACCGTGACGGACACCCATACATTGAGAAGTTCTACCGACACGGTCGCCATCACGGTGCTGCCGCGGCAGACGCTCGGCATTGTGTCGGCGCCGCGCGCGGTCACCGAGGGCGGCGTCATTCATTTCACCGTCGCCATCGGCGCGGGCCAGCCGCAATCCGACGGCAGCGTCAGCGCCGACTGGAGCATCAGCGGCACGGGCGGCAACCCGGCGGAACCGGGCGATTTTGACCACGACGCCGAACCCGGCCCGGACACGCTGCTGCCGTCCGGCACGGCGGTCATTGCGGCCGGCCTGACCTTTACCGTCGTCACGGTGCCGACGCTTGACGATTTGCTGCTTGAAGCCGCCGAGACCTACCGCATCACCCTCGCCAATCCGCAAAGCAGCGCCTTCGCCGAGCTGGACGGGGCGGCGGCGGAGCAAAGCGGCGAGATATACGACAACGACCTGGGCAATTACAGCGTCGTCGTCAATCCTCCCCGCGTCCGCGAGGGCGGCAGCGTGACTTTCGCGCTGGAATTGACGGAAGCGCTGCCGGAAGCGCTGTCGGTGCCTTTTGAGATCGGCGGCGACGGCATTGAGGCGGGCGATTTCAGCATTGAACAGGCGCCGCGCGTGAACGCCGGCGCGATGGCGGGCACGGTGACGATACCGCCCGCGGCAACCGGGGCGCAGGTGGTGCTGGCCATCGCCGACGACGGCATTCAGGAGGCCAACGAAGTTCTGCGGATGTCGTTCGGCGAAGCCGGCAGCGGGCTTGCCGGCGATGTCACCATCTCCGGCGACGCCGCCGCCTACCTGCATGTCGTCGGTGGCGAAGACGACTGGTTCACCGGGCAGTACCGGCGCTTCGCCCCGCTGCCGCCGGTGGTTTCGCGCCCTCCGCTGGGGCTGTGCGCCGGCAGGGGCCTGACGGAACTCAGGCCGGGCTATGAACTGGCCGAGGGAACCACGGCGACTTTCAGCATTGTTCTGGGCAACCTGCTGCGCGCGCCGGGCATCGTGCGTTACAGCGAGGTGTATGAGAGCGCTTCCACGATCACCGTTACATGGAATCTGGATTCGCGCGCCGCATTCTACGGCGGGCGCGACATCAACCGGCAGGGCAAGGCCAACTTCGCCTGGGCGGACAGCGACAACAACAGACTGCTGCGCAGTGATTTGCATTCCCTGCAGGGCGAGGCGACGCTTCCCGCGGGCAGCACGAAGGTGGACATTTCCTTCCGCGTTCTTCAGGACGGCGTCACCGAAAGCGAAACCCCGTTCAGCGGCGACCTGACCAGGCTTTGGCTGACGAATGTGCGTGTCGCCGCCGGCGGCAGCCCGGTGCAACCGGCGAACGAGGGGTTTGATTTCTGCGACGCGCTCATCCATATCGAGGCGCGCCAGTTGAGCGTCAGCGGGCCGGCCAGGATAACCGAGACCGACAGCGACCAGACCGTCAACTATTTGATTACGCTGACCGGCGAGCCGTTTTCCGCGGACACCGGCATTAGTTGGAGTTTGTCGCCGGCGATGGGGCGCAGCACGTTTCAGGCGGTCGCGGACGACTTCGGCGGGCCGACCACCGGCATCGTGACTTTCGGCCCCGGCGACCCGGGCGGCACGACCGCAAACATCGCCGCCGTCATCCGCGGCGACAACACCAACGAAGGGGAGGAGTACTTCATCGTCCGCGTCGTTGTCGCCGACCCCGACGCCGACGGCGGCACCCGCCTGTTTGACGGCGCGCTCGGCGGGTTTGACAATGACCTGTACATCGGCCCGCGTTTCGGTTCGCTGGAGGCGGATATTGTGGACGACGACCGGATTGTTGTCACTGTGGCGGGCAAGGGCGAGCTCACCGAACTGGTGGAAAGTCCCGACCCCGGGCGCCCGGCGCTGCCCTCCACCGCTCTCATCAGCGTGAGCTGGAGCGAGGCTGTCCCCTCGAGAGTGAGCGTGCTTTACCGCATCCAGCCTCTGACCGGAGTTCGGGCCGCCGTCGCCCCCGGCGATTACACGACAGGCGATTTGGACCCGGTCACCGGCTTTGCCGAGAGGGTCCTTTTTAACAACTTCAACAACCAGTCCCTTTTCAGCGGGGTCGTGTATTCACTGTTCACGGTGTTTCCCGCCGCGGACGAGATTGCGGCCGGGCGGTTCACACGCACGCTGATTCCGCTGGTCAACGACGAAGTGAACGAGCCGCCGGAGGTGTTCGGCGTTGAAGTCCTCATCCGGGTTCCCGGCGAGGCGGGCGGGGATGTCGCGGACAGCGGACAGGTTGAGAGAAGTCATTTTCTGGGTTATATCGTGCGTGACGACGACCCGATTACATTTTCCTTCGCCGCCGGCCCGGTTGCCGTCAACGAGGGCGACACCGCGGAATTGCCGTTCAGCCTGGACAGGCCGGCCCCGGCGCGCCTGACCGCGCGCTACACGGTGACGCCGAGCGTGCAGTATGCTCCCCCGTTCACCGACCACACCGGCGGACGCCTTGTGCTGGGCGCAGGCTCCACCGGCGGCGTGATTGTCCTCGGCAGCAACAGCGACGGCGGCGAGCACGGCGCCAACACGGGCAGCCTGCGGGTGTCCTTTGACGACTTCGCGGGCGATGACATCGGCGTTGTCACGGCAAGCGAGGCATTGACGGTGAATGTCCGGTTCCGCGCGCTGGACCGCGAGTTTTCCGTCGCCGCCGACGGCGCCGGCATCAGCGAAGGCGCCACCGCGACCTTCACCGTGCATCTTGACGGCGCCGCGCCGGACCCGGCGTCATCGTCGTCGGTGGTGTGGACGGTCGGCGGCGGTGTGGATGCCGCCGACTACGCGGCGCCGGCAAGCGGTCAACTGTTTTTCACCGCCACCGGCAGCAGGGCGGTTCACATTCGCACCACAGACGACGCCTTCAACGAGAGCACCGAGACGCTGACGCTGTCGCTGGTTCGCACCGGCGGCGCCGGCGACGGCATTTCCACCGCCACCGCGACGGTGAACAT
>RKSI01000008.1 GCA_007570905.1 Gammaproteobacteria bacterium | reverse complement strand
ACGGAGACGGCCCCGACACGCTGGAATACGCGCGCCTGAAAGGCGAACACGAAGCCCTGACCGAGGCCGCCGCCTCAAGGCAGTGCGCGCCGTGATGCGTTTCAGGGCGCGGGCGCAGGCGCACCGATACATCCGGCGAAGATTGTGCCGACGAGGATTGCCGCATCTGCGCCATTCAGGCACGGAGACTGGAAGAGCCTGAATCTGCCGAGCATCGAGAAGGTGGGCGGGACTGAAGAGTTGCGCCCGCTTCCTTTTGCGCGAACAAAGAAAGATGCGGGGAAAATAGTTGGCGATGGTGTTTTTGGAGGCCGGAGGTATATTGAGATTGATTCGCCGGCAGAGACCGTCATCCTTACGCCGGAAGATTTCGGCCACGCATTAAGGAAGTTTGATGCTCACCGGGAAGTCATTGCGGCTGCGGCAGTATCGGCCATTGCGAGGCCGAATGAGGTTTGGCTGCGGGAAATCAAGGGAGGCCGGAATCAGATTCACTACATCAAGGCATTCAAACGGAAACGCGGCAGCAGCGTGGTTGTCTGCGCTTTTCTCGAAAATCAGGGCGGCGGCAATCTGGTGACATTCTACGAGATGTGGGGAGACCGAAAACGTAAGCGCAAGGGCATAAATTATGTGAATGGCATCAGGCGGGGAGTGCTTTTGCATGAGGGGTGAGGGCAGCGACAGTAAGACAGGACACCGTGACAAGCCGAGTCCGCAATACACATCCTTGACCATTGGCCTTGCCGCCCGTCAGGCAGACAGTCCGCCTGCCCTCACCAAAGAGATTATACCCCAACCCCCGCGCGGGCCGGCGTGGATGAGGCTTTGGAAGTGCTTGCGTCAGAGTTGCTTGGCGCCGCCCTGTGGGGTGTTTTCAAGACACCGGACGGGGACAGAGCGATTATTCATAAAGGCTGGTTAAGGCATATCGTGGGGCAGGAATCAGACGGGGTTCGTGACGCGCGCGAGCGTTTCGCAAAGTTCATATTGCCGACACTGCAAGACCCGGACGAGATATGGTTGGTCGGCGGCAGGAAGCGGTTTATCAAGGTGTTCGTGTCCGGGAAAGAAAACAGGCTCAAGCCGATGCTCCTGGTGCTGGAGAATCTGGCGGATGGATTTCTGCTGTGGACGGCGTACAGGATACGCACGCAGGAAATTAATAAACAGCGAACAGGAACGTTGCTCTACAGCAGGGAGTTGGCGGTCAGGGACAAGGATGGGTGAGAAAGAAATTGTGGGGCTCGGCGCAAAATAACGGTGCGCCCCCCCGGAGATTACATTCACGGCCCCGCCCGGCTCCTGCAATCTCTCTCCCTCACCCATCAAATCGGCAAAGGTGCGCGTCTGCATGGCAGTTCACCCGGAGGGTTCGCCATCTCCGGTGCGCGCCATGCGTATCTTACCACAAAACCCGCCGAGGGTGGGCACATAAGCGGTCCGCCGTTGCAATGACTGCCGGACGCGCCGCCCCGCAGTGCAGGGTGGCGATGCCACAGTTTGTGTTGTCGAAAGGGGGTGTTTATCTATAACCGCTCATCCGCGCGGGCCAGCACTTGATTGAGTTCTTTCATATCCAGCCACGGACGCCGGTAATGCACCATCCGGTGGCAGTTGGAGCACAACAACGCCAGGTCATCCAGCGTGGTTTCTTCCCCGGGGCGCAATTCGGACAGCGGCTTGATGTGATGGCATTCCATAAAACCATCTCCGTGCCGCGGGTAGCGACTCGCAAAATCAAAAGAGCATGCCTCGCAATATAATTTTCCGTTGTTTTCGTCCTGAAACTTCTCTTTTTTCAGCATGACGATTCTTTTGTCTCGTTCCCTGACGGTGTGTACGCGAGTGAGAATTTGACTTTCAACCGCATTGTAGTTGTATTCTATATGCGGTTCCGCGACGGCCTGGACTTCTTCCGCGGCAATGCATTTTTTGATTGCCTCGGCAATTTGTGCAATCGTTGCGTGAGGTTTTTCACCCCAGATGTCCCACACATCACGCGCCCGTTTTGGTTTTTTGTGTGCACATGCCGGGTCCTGGTCAAGATGACGGAATTCCAGTATTCGCCGTAATACACCGCGTGGCGGGCGAAAATTTTCTGCGGGCTGGCCGGATAATGCCGCGCGGATGCGCCGCATGGCGTCGCTTAGCTCGAGTATCTCAAGCGAATTCTCATTTGGCAGCGATTGACCGCGATATCGCAGATAAACTTCAAGGCACAACAACCATTCGTCTTGAGACAGAGAATCGACTCTTTTGCTCGGGGTTGAATTCGGCGGGCGGATCATTGGTGTGGCGTGTCGTCCAGAACCGGCATTTTACGCCGGAAAAGGGCGCTGATGCGTTTCAGACTGGAACCGGGTAAAATCGGCGCCATGAAAACACCTTTGAGCATGTCTGTGCCCCATCCGTTTCCGTATCAGGGGAGCAAGCGCGGGATAGCCGGGCACATCCTCCGGTATTTCCCCGCGGATGTTGAGTGCTTGATTGAACCATTTTGCGGTGCGGGCGCAATATCCATCGCCGCCGCCTCGCACAGGCTGGCCAAACGGTTTGTGCTTAATGACTTAAACCGGCCACTAATGGATTTGTGGGCCGAGATTATTGAGAGACCGGAGCGGCTGGTTGCTCAATATGAACGGTTGTGGCTGGCGCAGCATCCGGACCGGAAAGATTACTTTTTCCGCATTCGGAGGGAATTCAACTCCACCCGCCAGCCGCATCATTTGCTGTACCTGCTTGCGCGCATTGTGAAAGGATCCGTGAGATACAGCGCCGAAGGCTCGTTCAACCAGAGCGCCGACAACAGGCGTTCCGGGATGAGGCCGGATACGATGAGGAAAAACATATTGGGAGTTTCCCGGTTGCTTGCGAAAAAGACAGCCCTGTCTTGCGGTGATTTTCAGGAGGCCGCCGGCAAGGCCGAAGCCGGGGATGTGGTTTATATGGATCCCCCGTACCAGGGTACATCCTTTACCAGGGACCACCGGTACTGCAACGGGCTGGCTTACGATGATTTCGTTGACGCACTGTCGGAAATGAACAGAAAAGACGTCTCCTACATTGTCAGCTATGACGGCATCACCGGCGGGAAGACCCACGGCAAACAACTTCCGGCGCGCTTGTCGTTAAGGCATTTGCATATCCATGCGGGGAGATCCAGCCAGGCAACATTGCTTGGGGGGAACGACGAGACGATTGAATCGCTGTATTTGTCCCCCGCCCTTGCTGACAGGAAAAACATCGGCAACGCGGGAATCGCCGGCTCAACGGCTGACGAAGGACAACAACGGCTTGCGCTCGCATGAGCAAACGGACTTACCCGCCCGCGTTCCTGAGATTGCTGAAAAGCGTAAAAGCAAAGCGCCCGAAAACCGTAATCCGGCATATTCTCAAGCATGGCCGGATAACGACGGAGGATCTCAGGAACCTCTATGGCTATAACCATCCGCCGCGGGCGATAAGGGATGTCAGGGAACAGGGGATTCCGGTAAGAACATTGCGTGTCACCGGGGCGGATGGCAGGAAAATCGCCGCATATGAGTTTGGCAGTCCGTCGGAAGTGCGCGCCGCGCGATTGTCCGGGCGCACGGCATTCTCTTCAACGCTTAAAGCCGCGCTGATAAAGAAGCACGGCGCGCGCTGCAACATATATCTTGAGCCGTTTCCGGACAGGGAGTTGCAGATTGACCACAGGATACCTTTTGAAATTGCGGGAGACAGCGGTGATTTGCCGGATGATGCCGGTGAATATATGCTGCTATGCGCCTCTGCCAACAGGGCAAAGTCATGGAGTTGTGAGAATTGCGGAAACTGGAAGAAGAAAGAGAAGGCGGTTTGTGAATCATGTTATTGGGCCTTTCCGGAATCATACAGCCACATCGCCATGCGCGACATCAGGAGGCTTGATATTCTGTGGTCGGGGGAAGAGGCCGCCGAGCACGACATGCTGAAAGAAGAAGCGGCGAGGGCGCGGGAAGAGACTCCTGAGTATGTGAAGAGCATACTTCGCAATCACCTCGGCAAAAGGAAAAGCTGACAAGGCGCTGCCACGGGCCGGCGGACTTGTTTCGCCGGCTGTGGCCGTTTCCGGCGCCGGGGCTTTGGACGCCGCCGGTGCGCCGTTCGTCGGCGAAATGGGGCGTTTTGTCGGCTTTGTGTCCTTTGGGGCTGGTTTTCTCTTTATTTTTGTGGGCATAACCCACAAACCAACGATGGAGGAAACCATGATGAAAACACTGTTGTTTGCAACCGCAATCGGCTGCGTGCTCGCGGGCGGCTGTGCGACGAACCCCGACAACATTGCGCCGACGGCGCTGTCGCCGCTGTCTTACAAGGAGTACAGTTGCGGGGAAATCGCCGCGGAGATCAACCGCGTCGCGGAACGCGAAAGCGAACTGCGCGCGGTCTTGAAGGAGCGCGCCGACACCGACGCGGTTCAGATGGGTGTGGCCACGCTGCTGTTCTTTCCGACGCTGTTCTGGATAGACGGCGACGGCCCCGACACGCTGGAATACGCGCGCCTGAAAGGCGAACACGAAGCCCTGACCGAGGCCGCCGCCTCAAGGCAGTGCGCGCCGTGATGCGCCGGC
>RKSI01000062.1 GCA_007570905.1 Gammaproteobacteria bacterium | reverse complement strand
TACGGGCGCATCACCGGCGGCTTTCCGGTGTTTGACACGCTGGTCACGCTGGGCTTTGACTACCCGCGCCGGGCGCGCTTTTTCCTGCGCGAATTGACCGAATTTCTGCTGCTGTGCCGCGAGGAGAAGATGGACTGCGCCGAAGTGCGCGGCTCGTACGCGGGCGCCATGGGCCTCGGCCAGTTTATTCCGAGCAGTTACCGCGGATATGCGGTGGACTTCGACGGCGACGGCAGGCGCGACTTGTGGAACAGCCCGGCGGACGCCATCGGCAGCGTCGCCAATTTTCTGGCGCGCCACGGCTGGCGCGGGCGCGCGCCGCTCGGCGAATATGTGGCGGCGCCGGAGGGCGACTACCAACCGCTGCTGAACCGCAAGATGCGCCCGTGGCTTTCGGCCTCCGACCTTGACGGGCGCGGCATCCGGATGGGCGGCTTTATGCCGCGCGAGGAGAAATTCTCGCTGTTTGACTTCCAGCACGAGGACGGGCGCCGCAAGACCTGGGTCGGCTACCAGAACTTTTTCGTGCTGACGCGCTATAATACGAGCCGCCGCTACGCGCTGGCCGTCCACCAACTGGCGCAGATGATTCACAGCGCGTACCGGCCCGCCGAACCATAGACACCGAACAGGCAGCACCGGATTTTCATGCAAAGCGCAGCCACAGCAAAACCGGCCCAGGCCCCGCAACCGGGCGCGTCCGCGCGCGCGGCGGCGATGGCGGTCGCCGCTGTCGTCGCGGTGTCGCTGCTGGGCGGTTGCGGCGGTGTGCGCCAGGCGCCGCCGCTCGCCACGCCCGATGATTTAATCGAGAAGCCGCGCACCGGGCGCGCCGCCCGCAAGCGCGGCATTCCCGCGCCCGCCGACGCCGGGCCGGGCGACGCGCTGAGTTCATATATCGTCAAGGGCAAGCGTTACTGGGTGCGCCCGCGCCCGGTCGGCCACCGCGAGAGCGGCGAGGCCTCGTGGTACGGCGGGCGTTTCAACGGGCGCCCGACCTCCAGCCGGGAGATTTTTGACATGAACAAACTGACGGCGGCGCACAGGACGCTGCCGCTGCCTTCATATGTGAAGGTGACCAACCTGAAGAACCGCAAAAGCGTCGTCGTGCGCGTCAACGACCGCGGGCCGTTTCTGAAGGACCGGATTATTGATTTGTCGTACGCCGCGGCGAGCCGGATTGACATGGTGAACGACGGCGTCGTGCCGGTCGTCGTAGAGGTGTTGAGAACGCCGGTGCGCCCCGGCGCCTTCATTCAGGTCGGTTCGTATTCCAGCCGCCACCGCGCGGTGAGGGTCGCAACCCTCATCCGGCGCCACAACCTCAAGCCGTTCGTGGAAAAGACGCGGCCTTTCGCGTCGCGCCCGGTATATCGCGTGCGGCTCGGGCCGTTTGCGTCGCCGGAACTGGTGGTCGTTGAGAAACTGCTGAAAGACGGCGGTTTCCACAACTACATCGTGCTGCCGCGATGAGACGGCGCTGGACGGCTTGCTGCGGCGCCGCGCTGCTGTTGTGGAGCGCGGCGGCGGCGGCGGTGGGCGACTGGGCGCCGCGCGCGCCGGACTTCCCGGTGAAAAGTTACCTGCTGATGGACTACCACAGCGGCGCGATTCTCGCCGAAAAAGACGCCGGCGAGCCGTTTGAACCGGCCAGCATCACCAAACTGATGACGGCATATGTGGTGTACCGCGCGCTGGCCGACCAACTGGTGGCTATGGACGACCGCGTCAGAATCAGCGAGAAGGCGTGGCGCACCGGCGGCTCAAGGATGTTTGTCGAGGTCGGCAAGGAAGTGGCGCTGCGCGACCTGGTGACCGGCATGGTCGTGCAGTCCGGCAACGACGCCAGCGTCGCGCTGGCCGAGCACATCGCCGGCACCGAGGATGCGTTTGTCGGCATGATGAACGAGACCGCCGACCTGCTGAAACTTTCCGGCTCCAATTTCAGGAATGTCAGCGGCCTGCCGGAGGAAGGCCATTACATGACCGCCCTTGATGTCGCCACGCTGTCGCGCGCTATGATCCGCGATTTCCCCGACCATTACCGCCTCTACGCGCAGCGCGAATTCACCTACGGCAACATCACCCAGCACAACCGCAACAAACTGCTGTGGCAGGCGCGCGACCTCGGCGTGGACGGCCTCAAGACCGGCCACACCGAAGACGCGGGCTATTGCCTGGCGGCGTCGGCGCAGCAGGGCGACATGCGCCTGGTGTCGGTCGTGCTCGGCAGTTCCGGCGACGCCAAACGCTTTCAGCAGACCACCGAACTGCTGCGCTACGGCTTCCGTTTCTACCGCACTGCGCGCCTGTTTGAGCCGGCGCAGGCGCTGACGCAGGTGCGCGTGTGGGGCGGGCTTCGCAAGTTCGCCGACCTCGGCCTGATGAACGACTTCTATGTGACCTATCCCAAAGTCAGCGGCGGCAAGGTGCGAACCGAGTTGTCGGTGCGCGAGGATGTCAGCGCGCCGGTCGAACGCCACCAGACGCTGGGCGCGGCGCGCGCGTTCTTCGCCGACCGCCTGCTCCGGGAGGAGCCGCTGGCGGCGCTGGAAATGGTTCCCCAGGGGGGCTTTTTCCGGCGTTTAAGCGACGGCTTCATGCGGCTGTTTGAATGACCGCCTACCACGACGGTCGTTTTCTCGAGATTGAAGACTGCTGCATCAGCCCGCTGGACCGCGGCTTTCTGTTCGGCGACGGCGTCTATGAGGTGATGCCGGTCTGGGGTGGGCGCCCGTTCCGCTACCAGGCGCACATCAACCGCCTCGCCCGCAGCCTTGAGCGCGCCGAAATAAAAGACCCGTATCCGCCCGAACGCTGGCGCGAGGTGGTGGACGGGCTGATTGAGCGTTCGGGCCTGCCCAGTCCGGTGATTTATTTGCAGGTAACGCGCGGCGTCGCGCCGCGCGAGCATGTCATAGACGATGACGCCGCGCCGACGGTGTTTGCGATGACGATGCCGCCGCCGAACGACGCCGCCGCCGGCGTCGCCGCCATCACCGCCGAAGACACGCGCTGGAGCCGCTGCGACATCAAGTCGGTCAGTTTGCTGCCGAATGTGCTGCTGCGCCGCCGCGCGCGCGATTACCGCGCATGGGAGGCGATTTTGCTGCGCGACAACTGCGTCGCCGAAGGCGCCGCCAGCAATGTGTTCATCGCCGCCGGCGGCGTGCTGGCGACGCCGCCCGAAGGGCCGCAACTGCTGAGCGGCATCACGCGCGGCGTCGTCATCGAGATGGCGGCGGTGTGCGGCGTCGGCTGCGAGCAACGCACCGTCACCGCCGCCGAACTGGCCGCCGCCGACGAAATCTGGCTGACCAGTTCAACGCGCGGCATCGTGCCGGTCATCACGCTGGACGGCAACCGGGTCGGCGCCGGCGAACCGGGGCCGTTGTGGAAACGCTTCTCGGACTGCCTCGCCGACTGGTGCGAATGACGCCGGCGGAATGGGCTATCATTGAATCATGACGGAAATGAACACTGAAACAGGAATTGAAACCGGCGCCGGGGCAAAGGCCGCGGACACGCTGTCGTGCGCGGCGATTCAGATGACCTCGTCGGCGGATTTGCGCGACAACCTGAAACGCGCCGCCGGTCTTGTCGGCGAGGCCGCGGCGCGGGGCGCGTCGCTGGTTGTGCTGCCGGAGATGTTTGCGTTCATCGGCGAGCGCCAGCGCGACCAACTCGGCGTGCGCGAGGCCGCCGGCGGCGGCCCCATCCGGGATTTTCTGTCGGAGCAGGCGGCGCGCCACGGCGTGTGGCTGGTCGGCGGCACGCTGCCGGTGGAGTCGCCCGACCGCGACCGCGCCTGGGCGGTGTCGCCGCTGATGGATGCAAGCGGCGCCGCCGTCGCCGCCTACCGCAAGATACACCTGTTTGATGTGGACCTGCCGGAACACGGCCAGAGTTACCGCGAATCGAGCACTTTCAAGCCGGGCGCCGACGCCGTCGTCGCCGACACGCCGTTCGGGCGCGTCGGCCTGTCGGTGTGCTACGACCTGCGTTTCCCGGAGATGTTCCGGCTGCTGTCCGACATGGGCGCCGACATCATCGCCATGCCTTCGGCCTTCACCGCGGCGACCGGCGCCGCGCACTGGGAGCCGCTGGTGCGCGCGCGCGCGATAGAAAACCAGGCCTGCGTCATCGCCGCCAACCAGACCGGACGCCACGCCAACGGCAAGAGCACCTACGGCCACAGTTGCATCGTGGATTGCTGGGGCGTCGTTCGCGCCGGTGTTTCCAAAGGCGAAGGCGTTGCGGTGGCCGAAGTGGACCTGGAGCGCCAGCGCCAACTGCGGCGCAGTTTCCCGTGCCTTGACCACCGCGTTTTCAGCGTCGGCGACGCCGCCTGAAACGGCGCGCGGCGGCGTCTGAACCGAAGCGCGGCGGCGCGGTTCAGCGCGGCGGCAGCGCCTTGCCGCTGTTCAGGATGTCGTCGGGGTCAAGCGCGTCGCGCACGCGGCGCATCACCTCAAGTGTCGCCGCGTCCACCTCAAGCGGGACAAAATCGCGCTTGCCGAGGCCGATGCCGTGCTCGCCGGAAATTGAGCCGTCCATGCCGACGACGGTCGAGAACACTTCGGCCAGCGCGTTTTCGGCGGCGCGCGCCTCGCACGGGTGGTGCAGGATGTTGACATGCAGATTGCCGTTGCCGGCGTGGCCGAAGGCGGCGACGGCGACGGCGTGGCGTTCGCCAATCTCGCGCAGGCGGCGCAGCAGTTCGGCGATGCGCGCCACCGGCACGACGACATCCTCGTTGATCTTGCACGGCCTGAAATTTCTCAGCACCGGCGACAGCGTCTTGCGCGCATGCCACAGCCGCGCGCTTTCGTCTTCCGTTTCCGCCTCCTCAAACGCAATCAGGCCGGCGTTGCGCGCGGCCTCGCGCAGCGCCGCCGCCGCCTCGCGCACGCCGTCGTCGCCGCCGTCGGCCTCAATCATCAGCAGCGCCCGCGCCTTCGGCGGCGCCGCCCAGCCGCGCTGCGCGCGCAGCAGGTCGAGGCAGATGGCGTCCATCAATTCCAGCGCGCACGGCAGCGACGGCTGCGACATCATCGCGCACACCGCCTCGCCCGCGGCTTCCGCCGAATCATAAAGCGCGCGCATCGCGCGCCTGCGCGCCGGCAGCGCCGTCAGTTTCAGAACGGCCTCGGTGATGACGGCGAGCGTTCCTTCCGAGCCGATCAGCAGCCGCGTCAGATCCAGGCCGACGACGCTTTTGCTGGTCAGCGCGCCGGTTTGCAGCGTCTCGCCGGCGCCGGTCACCGCCTTCAGCCGCAGCGTGTTCTCGCGCGGCGTGCCGTATTTGACGGCGCGCGGGCCGGCGGCGTTGCACGCGAGGTTGCCGCCTATGGTGCAGTAGTCGGCGCTGCCCGGGTCCGGCGGCCAGAACAGGCCGGCGCCGGCGCAGTGCTCCTGCACCGCGCGGTTGGTGGCGCCCGGCTGCACGCGCAGCGCGCGGTTGGCGGCGTCCAGTTCAAGGATGCGGTCCATGCGCTCGAACGAGATGACGACGCCGCCGCGCTGCGGCACCGCGGCGCCGGTGGTGCCGGTGCCGCGCCCGCGCGGCGTCAGCGCGACGCGGTGTTCGCGGCAGGCGCGCACCACGGCGGCGGTCTCGTCATGGCTTTCGGGGAAGACGACGGCGCCGGGCGGCGCGTGCAGGCGGCTGTTGTCGTAGCCGTAGGGCCAGCATTCGGCGGCTTCGGTCAGCACGCGCGGCGGCGCGCAGGCGCGGCGCAGTTGTCCGATGAAGTCCGCGGTCAGCGCCAATGTTTCAGGCGGCGGTCGCGGCGCCGCGCGTCAGCGCGCCGCGCCCGCCAGCAGGCGGTCGGTCAGGTCGCACAGGCAGTGCAGCGTCAGCAGGTGGACTTCCTGGATTCTGGCGGTTGAGGCGGCGGGCACGCGAATCTCGATGTCGCCGTCCGCGAGCAAGCGCGCCATCTCGCCGCCGTCCCTGCCGCCGAGCGCGACGACGCGCAGGCCGCGCTCGCGGGCGCAGGCGACGGCGGCGTTGACATTGGCCGACTGGCCGCTGGTGCTGATGGCCAGCAGCACATCGCCGGCGCTGCCCAGCGCCTCTATCTGGCGCGCGAAGATTCGGGTGTAATCGTCATCGTTGGCGACCGATGTCAGGATGGATGAATCGGTCGTCAGCGCGACGGCGGCCAGCGCCGGGCGTTCGGTCTCAAAGCGGTTGACCATCTCGGCGGCGAAATGCTGGGCGTCGGCTGCCGAGCCGCCGTTGCCGCAACTGAGTATCTTGCCGCCGGCGGCGAGGCTTTGCGCGATGAGCGCGCCGGCCTTTGCAATCGCGTCCTCGACCGCGCCGAGCGCCTCGCGCTTGGCCTCTATGCTGGCGTTGAACAACTCGCGCACGCGCTCGCGGTTTGCCGCGGCGTCGTGCTGCGCGGCGGCTGCGGAGGCGGGGGCGGGTGCGGGCGTCGTCACAACGGCGATTATAGTCTATGCGCGCGGCTCAGTCGCCGCGAAAGGCGTCGCGTATCCAGTCCACGCCGTCCGCCGACAGCGCGACGACATCAAAACGGCAGGCGCGGCGCCAGCGGCTGCGCTGCAGGTAGGTCTGCGCGGTGGCGATGAGTTTGGCGCGCTTGCGGTAATCCACCGTTTCGGCGGCGCTGCCGTGGCTTTTGCGCGCGCGGTAGCGCACCTCGACGAAGACCAGCGTGTCGCCGTCGCGCATCACCAGGTCAATCTCGCCGCAGCGCGACAGGTAGTTGCGCTCTACCAGTTTCATCCCGTTTTGGCGCAGGTGTTCCAGCGCGGCGTCTTCCGCGGCGCGCCCGGCGGCGCGGCGGTCGCCGGTCACCAGCCTTCGCCGAGCGGCACCGGCTTGCCGCGGGCAAAGCGCGCCCACGACAGTTGACGGTAAAGGCGGCGGTCGCGGCCCAGCGAGATGAGGCCGGTGGCGCCCCGGATTTTTGCGTTGCCGCCGGCAATCCGGCGGATGGACCAGGCGAGGCGGTAGGCGTCGGCGCCGAGCGCGAACAGGCGCGGGTGCTCGTCCGGTATTTCGGCGTCGCTGTCGAGCATGAACGGGATGTCGCAGTAGATGAGGCCGTCGAGTTCGCGCAGGATTTTCTCGCGGTCCGGCGCGTACACGTGCGAGGTCGCGTACACCGGCAGTTCGTCGGCGTAATAGAATTTCAGCAGCGGGTAGATGAGCGCCGCCTTTTCGTGGTTTGCGAAAAGCACCGCGGCGCTGATGTCGTCGCGTATGCGCGGCGTGAAGTTCACCTTCGCGTCGAGCGCGCTCTGGACGGCGGCGCCGCGCGCGCGGCTTTCATCGAGTTGCAGCGCCGCCTGCACGGTGTTGGCGTAGTCGAGGACATTGATGTTGTAGCGGCGCACCTCCTGGATGCGCCCGCCGAGTTCGGTGTAGCGTTCGGCGAATTGCCGGTAAAGACGCCCGCCCCAGTCGTCGTCGGAGGTCAGCGCGAGGATGTGGCGGTGGTCTTTCTGGTGCAGTTTCTCGGCCACCTGCGCGGCGTCGTCCTCGGGCAGCAGGCCGAACTGAAACCATTCGCCCTGCGGCTGCAGCCGCGGGTCTCTGCGGTAGTTCAGCGTAATCAGCGGCACGCCGAGGTTGGCCGCGCCGAGCACCTCGTCCACCGCCTCTTTCAGCAGCGGGCCGATGACGAGTTCGGCGCCCTGTTCAACCGCCTCGCGGTAGAGTTCGGCGGCGCCGCGTTCCTGGTCGGTGTTGTGGAAGCGCACATCAAGGCCGCCGCCGCCGGCTTCGTGCGCGTCGAGAAAGCCTTTGCGGATGGCCTTGCCGATGCGCGCGTAGCGCCCGGTCAGCGGCAGCAGCAGCGAGATGTTGCGCGGGCGGAAGTCAAGGTAGTTCCAGCGCGCTTGCAGTTGTTCGCCGACGGCGTCGGGCACGACCAGGAAGTTGTTCTTGCGGCGCCAGTCGGCGTAGGCCCTTTCCAGCGTCGGGCGGTCGATGCCGGGCGGCGCCACCAGCGCGTGCAGTTCAAGCCACGCCCGCAGTTTGCGGTCGTCGCTGGCGGCCAGTTGTTCCTCGACCTCGTCGGCATCGGCGAGCGCCAGCGCCCGCCACAGTTGCATCGCGTTGCCGGAGGCGGCCTCGTCGTCAAGCAGGCTTTCACGGCGCACGCGCACCGCGACGCTGCCGGCGTAGCGCCCGGCGTCAAACAGCGCGCCCGCCAGCAGGTCAAGCGCCTCGCTTTTCAGCGCCGTGTCGCCGGCGTTGATGAGTTCATCCGGCAGCAACGTCAGCACTTTCGCGGGCTGCTCGGTCTGGCGGTGGAAGGCCGCCTGCAGGATGCGTTTTTCCAGCAGTTCGGGCGGCTTCAGCGCGTCCTCGCGTATTTCGGCGAGGCGCTGGTGCGCGTTCAGCAGGTATTGGCCGTTAATCAGCGCGCGCACGCTTTTGATTTGCATGCGCTCGCGGTGCGGCGACGGCAGGTCAACGGCGGTGTCCCACAGTGTGTCCGCCGCCTGCGCGTAGCGGCCCTCGGCGCTGAGTTCCGCAGCCTTCTCGTAGGCGCTGCTGGCCCAGAATTGTTGCAGCCGGTCCAGTTGCACCTCAAGGGCGGCGCAGCCGGAAACGATGATGGCAATGCACGCCGGTGCAAGGAGGCGATGCAGGCGCGCGGGCGTGAGAGGGTGGCGCAGGCGCGGGCCGCGCCGCGGCGGGCGGGTTATCGGCGGGCGCGTGATTGTCCGGCGGGTCATTGTCTGGGGAGAATCTGCATCGGGGGGGTATCAGGGCGGCATCGGGGCGGTTGCCGCGGCTATCTTACTATAATGGCGGACGCCGCGGCGGAACGCGGCGAACGGGGCATGACAGAGAAAGAAAACATCACGGGCATTTTGTATGTGGCCGCCACGCCCATCGGCAACCTCGGCGACTTCACATTCCGGGCGGTGGAAGTGCTGCGCGGCGTGGACGGCATCCTGTGCGAGGACACGCGCACCAGCGCGGTGCTGCTGCGGCGTTACGGCATCACCGCGCCCGCCGTCAGTTTGCACCGCCACAACGAGGCCGGCAAAAGCGGCGCGCTCATCGCGCGACTGCTGCGCGGCGACAATCTCGCGCTGCTGAGCGACGCCGGCACGCCGCTGATACGCGACGCCGGGCGCCGCCTGGTGACCGCCGCGCACGAACGCGGCGTGCGCGTGTCGCCGCTGCCGGGCGCCGGCGCGGCGTCGGCGGCGCTGTCGTGCGCCGGCCTTGACGCCGACCGGTTTGTGTTTGAGGGTTTTCTGCCGGCCACCGCGCCGGCGCGCCGCGCACGCCTGCGCGAGTTGCGCCGCGAGCAACGCACGATGGTTTTCTTCGAGGCGCCGCACCGTCTGGCGCCGATGTTGGACGACCTCGCCGCCGTGTTCGGCGCGCAGCGCAGCGTCTGCCTTGCAAAGGAGATGACCAAACTGCACGAGGCCGTCGTGCGTGGCCGCCTGGCCGATGTGCGGCGCTGGCTGGACGCCGACGCCGCGAGAGGGCGCGGCGAGTTTGTGCTGCTGGTTGAGGGCGGCGCCGCGCCCGACGACGAAATCACGCTGTCCGCCGAAGACCTGTTGCGCGAATTGTCCCGCCACCTGCCGCCCGGTGCCGCCACCGGCATCGTCTCCGAACTCAGCGGCCTGCCCCGCAACCGCCTCTACAAACGCACCCTCGGCGGGCGCTGACAACGGCCTTGCCGCTTGTCCGGTTTTGTGTCACGAAGGAGGGCGCCCGGCGCTGTTTTCATCCAGTTTTGACCCGAACTGCATTTTTTTCGGGTCTATTTTCCTTTGTATTCGCACGGTATCGTGAAAAACACAGAATATCGCCGATGTTGATCACCATAAATCCCGCGCTTTTGAGAATTCGGAAGTGCGCGCCGATGGCACCCCGGAGCAGCGCCTGCCAGTCCTCAAAGGTCAACTCCTTCTCGTAGGATTTACCCACGAAATAGGGCGGCGACCAGAAACTCAAATCAACGGACTCCGCCGGCATCTCGC
>RKSI01000106.1 GCA_007570905.1 Gammaproteobacteria bacterium | reverse complement strand
GCGCCGCGCGCCGCCGGGCGCATCCACGGCGACTTTGAGCGGGGCTTTGTGCGCGCCGAGGTCATCGCGTATTCCGATTACATCGCCTGCGGCGGCGAACAGCAGGCGAAGGATGCCGGCAAATGGCGTCTTGAAGGCAGGGAATATGTGATGCAGGAGGGCGATGTCGCCCATTTCCGCTTCAATGTGTGATGCGCGCCGCCGCCGGTGTCGCTTATTGCTTGCCGCTTATATCGCTTATAATGGGGGTATTCCACGGCGGCTATGTAGCTCAGTTGGTTAGAGCACGGCATTCATAATGCCGGTGTCGCAGGTTCAAGTCCCGCCATAGCCACCATTTCCTTCTTTGCGGGCGCCCGTCGCGGGCGCCGGGCAAACGCCTTGTTCACGCGGGCGTCATCACAGGCGCCAGTCAAACATCTGCCGGTACCACGGCCTCGGTTTCAGGTCGCAGGTTTTCAGTTGCCTGGCGTAGGCGTCCTTGCGCCGCTGCACCTTCTTTGCAACTTTCAGCAGCCACGGCTTGGCGTTGTACGACTGGCGTCGGTAACCGTTGCGGCCCTCGTGGTAGGCGAGGTAGAGGCGGCGCGCATCGTTGCGGCGCAGGCCGAGTTCGCGCACGCTTTTGTTGTTGTACCAGCCGATGAAGTCCATCGCGTCCCTGAAGTTGCTGCGCCGCGCCAGCGCGCGGCCCGTTTCTTTCTTGTATTCCAGCCAGGTGTGGTCCACCGCCTGCGCGTAGCCGTAGGCCGACGACGGCCTGACCCACGGAATGATGCCCAGCAGGCGGCGGCGCGGCGGCCTCGCGGTCGCGCGGAACGACGATTCCTGATGCACAAACGCGAGCAGCAGCGGCATCGGAATGTTCCAGCGCTGCTGTGAATCGCGCGCCGCCTCGTACCAGTGTATCTTTTGCGAGAAAATCTCGCAGGCGTTGGCGACGCTGCTCGGCCTCGGCTCGGCGCAGCCGGCCAGCAGCGCGCACGCGCACGCGGCGGCGGCGGCGCGCAGGCGCGCGTTGCGGCGCGGACGGCGGCTGCCGGCATCCGCGCGTATCGCGCACACGGCGGCGATGATGCGCGGGCGCGCGTTCATCCGGCGGCCCCCAGCAGCATCCGGTCCAGCAACCGCGTCGGCAGCAGGCGTTTGGCATGCCACAGCGCCGCCGCCGGCGCGCCGACCTGGTAGCGCGCCTTCGGGCGGCGGCTTTCCAGCGCGTGTATCAGGCAGCGCACCACGGTTTCGGGCGGGCGCCGCGCGAGGCGCCCGCGGTTTTCGTTCATGCGCTCGCGCAGCAGCCGGTAGCGCGGCTCGCCGGCGCGGTCTGCGCCGACGGCGTCTTCGGTGTGGCGGCGGCTGCTGTCGGCGAACGCGCTTTCAATCGGCCCCGGCTCAATCAGCGAGACATGGATACCGCTGCCGGCGAGTTCCAGGCGCAGCGTGTCGCTCCAGCCTTCCAGCGCGTGCTTGGACGCGGTGTAGGCGCCGCACAGCGGCAGCGCCATATAGCCCAGCAGCGAACTGTTCTGGATGATGCGCCCGCGCCGCTGGCGGCGCATCACCGGAATCACGCGCGCGGTCAGTTCGTGCAGGCCGAACAAATTGGTCTCAAATTGGCGGCGCAGACTGTCTCGCGGCAGGTCTTCCAGCGCGCCGTATTGCCCGTAGCCGGCGTTGTTGAACAGCGCGTCGAGCGTGCCGCCGGTTTTTTCCAGCAGTTGCCCGACGCAGCGGTTGATGCCGTCGCTGTCATTGACATCAAGTTGCATGGCGTCCAGGCCGGCGGCGCTGAGTTTCCCGACATCGGCGGCGCCGCGCGCGGTCGCAAACACGCGGTGGCCGCGGCTTTTCAGCGTGTGCGCGGCGCACAGGCCGATGCCGGAGGAGCAGCCGGTTATCAGCACCGAGCGCGGCGTGTTGTTTGTGTTCACCGGCGCCCGCCCTGCGCCGTTGTGCGGCAGTCATAGACGCCGAACACCTGGGCGGCCTCTGAGACTTCGGAAACCGCCAGCACGGTGTCGCCGCCGATGCGCCGCGCGAGGTTGCGCGCCTCGTTTTCAAGCGACTCGGCGATGAGCGACGCACTGAACAGTTTTTTGCGCGCGGCGTCCAGCGAGATGCGGGTGTTGCCGATGCGCCGGCACTGCTTGATGTCCTGCGGGCCTGCGACGCGCACCATCTCGCCGTCGGTCGTCAGCCGCGACGCGCACGCGGCGGCCAGCAGCGTGGCGGCGGCGAGGGCGCCCAGCAGCGGCAGGCGGGCGGCGTTGCAGACGGCGTTGGCGGCGCTCATGGCGGCGATTGTAGCAAGTCGGCGCACAGCGCGGCAACGGCGCCGGCGCAGTTTTCCGACGCCATCATCCGGGTTTCGCCGCTGCGCCGGTGTTTCAGTTCAATTTGCCCCCGGTCGAGGTTTTTCTCGCTGACGACGAGGCGCAGCGGCAGGCCCGTCAGGTCGCTGTCGGCGAACAGCACGCCGGGGCGCGCGTCGCGGTCATCGAGCAGCGTCTCGACGCCGGCGTCGAGCAATTCGCGGTAGAGGCGCTCGGTTTCGGTCTTCACCCGCGGTTTCAGATGATAGCCGACCGGCGTCAGCGACAGATGAAACGGCGCCATCGGCGCCGGCCAGATGATGCCGTTGTCGTCGTGGTTCTGCTCGATGGCGGCGGCGACGATGCGCGAGATGCCGATGCCGTAGCAGCCCATCATCACCGTGACCGGCTTGCCGTTTTCACCGAGCACTTTCACATCCATCGCCTCGCTGTATTTGGCGCCGAGTTTGAAGATGTGGCCGGCCTCAATGCCGCGGCGGATGCGGATGCGCCCGCGCCCGTCGGGGCTGGGGTCGCCTTCCTCGATGTTGCGGAAGTCGCCGGTTTGCGGCTCCGGCAGGTCGCGGCCCCAGTTGGCGTGGATGAAATGGCGGCCTTCCTCGTTGGCGCCGGTTGCGAAGTCGCTCATCGCGGCGGCGGCGTGGTCGGCGAGCACCGGCATGTTCAGGCCGAGCGGCCCGAGCGAGCCGGGCGCGCAGCCGACGGCGGCGGCGACCGCCTGCGCGTCGGCGAATTGCAGCGGGCTTGCGATGGCCGGGTGTTTGGCGGCCTTGACGGCGTTGAGTTCGTGGTCGCCGCGCAGGAACACGGCGGTGATGCCGCCGTCGGCGCCGTTGACGAACAGCGCTTTCAGGCATTTTGCCGGCGGCATGTCGAGCATTTCGGCGAGCGCATCTATGGTGACGGCGCCCGGCGTGTCTATCTTTTCCATCGCGGCGCCGGGTGCGGCGCGTTCGGCGGCGGGCGCGGTCGGCGCGAATTCAACGCTGGCGGCGTAGTCGCCTTCGTCGGAGAACGCGATGCGGTCTTCGCCCGAATCGGCGAGGATGTGAAACTCGTGCGAGGCGCTGCCGCCGATGGCGCCGGTGTCGGCCAGCACCGCGCGGTATTTCAGTTGCAGGCGGTCGAAAATCCGGCGGTAGGCGGCGAACATCGCCTGGTAGGTGTCGTCGAGCGAGGCTGCGTCGGCGTGGAACGAGTAGGCGTCCTTCATCAGGAATTCGCGCGCGCGCATGACGCCGAAACGCGGGCGTATCTCGTCGCGGAACTTGGTTTGTATCTGGTAGTAATTGACCGGCAGTTGGCGGTAACTGGACAGGGCGCCGGCGGCGAAGTGGCTGATGACCTCCTCGTGCGTCGGGCCGAACACGAAGTCGCGCGCGTGGCGGTCCTGCAGGCGCAGCAATTCGGGGCCGTATTCGTCCCAGCGCCCCGAGCGGCGCCACAGTTCGGCGGGCTGCACCGCCGGCATCAGCAACTCGCAGGCGCCTGCGGCGTCCATCTCCTCGCGCACCACGCCGGCGACCTTGCGCAGCACGCGCAACCCCGCCGGCAGCCACAGGTACAGCCCCGACGAGAGTTTCTGAATCAGGCCGGCGCGCAACATCAGCCGGTGGCTGGCAATCTCCGCGCCGGCGGGTTCTTCTTTCAGAGTATGCAGCGGAAAGCGTGAAACGCGCATTCTTCGGCCCGCGGGCAGTATAACAAACTATTCCCGGCGGCGCGCATTTCTGGTAAAGTGGCGTCCGGACGCGCCGCCCGGCGCATGACATCTGATGGCCAACCCCTTCCGACAATGGTTTGAACGCTCGTTCTCCAACCCGCAGGTCGCGGTGCTGCTGGTGCTGCTGGCGCTGGGCGCGGTCGTCATCGGCTTTGCCAGCCGCATTCTGGCGCCGCTGATGATCAGCCTGGTGTTCGCCTACCTGCTGGACGGCATGATGGATTTGCTGCGGCGCTGGCGGCTGTCGCGGACGCTGTCGTTTGCGCTGGTTTATCCGGGTTTTCTGATGGCGGTGCTGGTGGCGCTGCTGGTGCTGGCGCCGCTGATGGCGGCGCAGATTACCGACTTTCTCGGCGAACTGCCGTCCATACTCGGGCGCGGCCAGGCGCTGCTCGCGCAACTGATTGAAAAATATCCGCAGTATCTCAGCCAACAGCAGGTGGACGGCGTCATCATGAGTTTGCGCAGCGAGATAGCGCAAATCGCGCAGGACATGCTGGGCGCGCTGCTGTCGTCCATCGGCGGCTTCATCACCGCGCTGATTTACCTGGTGCTGGTGCCGCTGCTGATTTTCTTCTTTCTTAAAGACAAGGAACTGCTGCTGAGATGGTGCGCGAGTTTCCTGCCGCGCAAGGAAAACCGCGAACTGACGACGCGCATCTGGGCCGAGGTGAACCAGAAGATTTCCGGCTATGTGCGCGGCAAGTTGATTGAGATTGTGGCGGTGTGGTTTGTGTCGTGGATAGTGTTTCAGGTGCTGGGGCTGAACTACGCGCCGCTGCTGTCGTTTCTGGTCGGCATTTCGGTGGTGATTCCGTTTCTCGGCGCCGCCGTGGTCACGATACCGGTGGCGCTGGTCGGCTACGCGCAGTGGGGGCTGTCGTCGGAGTTTCTGTATGTGATGGTCGCCTACGCGGTGATCCAGTTTCTCGACGGCAATATCCTGGTGCCGCTGCTGTTTTCCGAGATTGTCAACCTGCACCCGATTGCGATTATCTCGGCGGTGCTGATTTTCGGCGGCTTGTGGGGCATCTGGGGCGTGTTCTTTGCGATTCCGCTGGCGACGCTGGTCAACGCGGTGCTGAAGGCGTGGCCGCGCGGCGCGGCGGCGGCGTGACGGCGCGCGGTATTGTTGCGGGCGATGTTTCAGGGCAGCATGGTGGCGGTGGTCACGCCGATGCAGGAAGGCGGCGCGATAGACTACCGCGCGTTCGCCGACCTGATTGAGTTTCACATCGGCGAGGGCACCGACGCGCTGGTCGCGGCGGGCACCACCGGCGAGTCGGCGACGCTGGACTTTGAAGAGCACCGCGAGGTCATCCGCTTTGCGGTCGGCCAGGTGCGCGGGCGCATTCCGGTCATCGCCGGCACCGGCGCCAACTCCACGCGCGAGGCGCTGGAACTGACCCGCGGCGCGAAGGAAAGCGGCGCCGACGCCTGCCTGCTGGTCACGCCGTATTACAACAAGCCGACGCAGGAGGGGCTGTATCTGCACCACAAACTCATCGCCGAATCGGTGGATATTCCGCAAATTCTTTATAATGTGCCGGGGCGGACGGCCTGCGACATGCTGCCGGCCACCGTGCAGCGGCTGAGCCGGGTGCCCGGCATCGCCGGCATCAAGGAAGCCACCGGCTCCATTGAACGCAGCAACGACATCATGCAACTTTGCGGAAAGGATTTTGCGGTGTACTGCGGCGAGGATATCGCCGCCGCCGAGACCATGCTGCGCGGCGCGCGCGGCGTGATTTCGGTCACCGCCAATGTCGCGCCGGCGCAGATGCACGAGATGTGCAAAGCGGCGCTGGCCGGCGACCGCGCGCGCGCCGAACAGATAGACGCGCGGCTGCACGGCCTGCATCAGGCGTTGTTTCTTGAGTCCAATCCGATTCCGGTCAAGTGGGCGCTGCACCGGATGAACCGGATACCGCCCGGCCTGCGGCTGCCGCTGACGCCGCTGGCGGCGGACTTTCATGACGAGGTGCACGCGGCGATGCGCCGCGCCGGAGTGGTGCAATGAGCTTTGCGCGGATGTTTGGTGTTGGCGCCGCCGACGGATTTTCACGGGGCGGTGCAGGTGGCTATGCGCCGCGCCGGCGCGGTGCGATGGGCGTTGTGCGCTGGGCGGTTGCCGTTGCCGTTTGCCTGTGGCTTGCGGGCTGCTCCGGCACGGACGACGGCACTTCGCTGATGGACCAACTGGAATTGCCGACCTTCGGCTCCGAGGTGTTCATGGGCGGCGACAACGACCCGCTTGAGGTGCCGCCCGAACTGGACGCGCCGGACACCAGCGGCAGCCTTCAGGTGCCGGGCGGCAGGGGCCGCGTCAGCGCCGCCGCGGACGCCGCGCTGAACAGCCGCGTGCTGCCGCAGCGCCTTGATATGCAACTGCGGCGCGACGGCGGTGTCGCGTGGCTTGCGGTGGATGTCAGCCCGGCGACGCTGTGGCCGCAGGTGCCGGCGTTTTTGCAGCGCAGCGGCTTCAAGGTGGCTTCAAGCAATCCGGCGCACGGCTGGGCCGAGACCGAATGGCGCGAGCGCCGCGTTGAGGTCGCCGGCGCGCGCGGGCTGGCGCGTTCGCGCGTGCGCGTGCGCGTGCGCCTGGAGCGCGAGCCGGACGCGGTTACCAATGTGTTCATCTCGTCGCGCGAGGCCGGTTTGAGCGGCGGCGAATGGCGCCTGCTGCCGCCCGACATGGAGTTTGAGCGGCGCCTGCTGCTGCGTTTCCGCGATTATCTCGCCGCCGGGCGCGAGGCGGCCAGCCCGCAGATGGCGTCGCTTGACGATGCGCGCGTGGCGCTGGATATTAACAACATGGCCGGGGTCGCGGTGCTGCGGGTCGGCCAGCGTTACAGCAAGGCGTGGCGGCATATCGGCGCGGCGCTGGCGCGTTCCGGCATTGAAATGCGCGACGACGACCGCAGCCGCGGCATTTACCTGGTGCGCTACAACGATGCCGGCGGCGGCATAGACGGCGCCGCCGCGCGCGGGCAACTGCTGCAACTGCATCTGCTGGCAAAGGGCGGGCAGACGCTGGTAACAGTGCACCCGAACGGCAACGGCGCCGCGGTGCCTTATTCGCTGGCGCAGCGCCTGCTGAAACGGGTGCTGATGGCGTTTGAACCGGGAGCGGTGGCGGCGCGCTGACACGGAGAGAGACAATGATAGAAGACACTTTTCACCACCAGGACGACGAGCCGGGTTTTGTCATCGGCTGGCGGCACAAATACAAGTTTGAGGCCGGCGAGTACGCCGACGAGATGACCTGGGGCGAGGCGCGCAAGCGCGTCGAGGAACTGCACGCCGAACACCCCGACATGACCTTCTGGCCGAAGAAAAAGCACACCACGGCGGCTTTTTATAATCCCGACGCGCATTGATTGCGCGCCGCAGCGGCATGAGTGAGGCCGGTTGACGGCATGGAAACGCGCGAACAATACCCGATAACGCTGGTGACGGCGTATTTTGAGTTGGGGGGGAGACCTCCATTCTCAGGGTTGGAAAACCCTTATCCTGGCTGGATCAGGAATTTTCTTCCATATGTGCGGTGGCCACTGGTCATCTTCTGCGACGAACAGTCTCTGGACATGCTGAAGGAGGCGAGAGGGGACAAACCGGCGGTTTGGCATGTCACCCGCCCGGAAGAGTTTTATGCGTACAAATATCTGGATGATTTGAAGCGCCTGTCATTTCCCGAAGAACAGGCTGAACTCTACATTTCACGCAGTTTAATCTGGCATGAGAAACATCATTTTCTGCGGCAGGCGCTGTCGGAAAACCCTTTCGGTTCGGAGATGGTTTTCTGGTGCGATATCGGTGTTTTCAGATGGGCTTCGGATGCGTCCCGCTGGTCGCCCCGCCGGAGGCAATTCCGCCTGTTTGAAGACATCGAGTGGCCCAGCCTTGAGGTGTGCCGTGCTCTGCCGCAAGACAGGGTGATTCTGGTAAGAGGGAATCGCGGCGACAAGGATCGCATCCACGGTGGCTGGTTTGGGGGTGCGGTTGAGCCTTCGCGCCGGTGGTGTGACGCTTACTATCGGCGTCTTGAAAAACGAAAGCAGAACGGAGGATTTATCGAGAAAGAAGAGTTTGTCATGACATCTTGCTTGAGGAGGTTGAGCGAACTCACTTGGGTAATGCCACCTGATTCTGTTCCGTATATTGGGCTGCTTAAAGGCCGGAGCCACGGGTTGGATTACAAATGGTACCTCCTGAACGGCAAGCGGTTTCCGCTGCGCTATTTTTGCAGAAGGCTCTTTTCCGGGCCGGCGCGATGACGCGCGCCGCAGGCAATGGGATGGAGCCGCACGCACAATACCCGATAACGCTGGTGACGGCCTATTTTGAGTTGGGCGGGAAACCCGGCAAGCCGGAGTTGGGCAATCCGTACCCGCACTGGATCAGGAATTTTCTGCCGCATGTCCGGTGGCCGCTGGTCATCTTCTGCGACGAGCAGTCCGTGGATATGCTGAAGGATGCGAGAGGCGACAAACCGGCGGTTTGGCATGTCACCCGCCCGGAGGAGTTTTATGTGTACAAATATCTGGGTGACTTGAAGCGCCTGTCATTTCCCGCAGGACAGGCCGAAGTCTGTATTGCACGCAGTTTGATATGGCATGAGAAGCATCATTTTCTGCGGCAGGCGCTGCCGGAGAATCCTTTCGGTTCGGAGATGCTCTTCTGGTGTGATATTGGCCAGTTCAGGTACAATCCAGATGCGTCCTTGTGGTCAAGGTTAAGCCCGCGGCTGGCATTCCGCCTGTTTGAAGACATCGAATGGCCCAACCTTGGGGTGTGCCGCACTTTGCCGAAAGATAAGGTGATTTTAGTGAATTGGCCCTTCAATGACGATAATATGGCTGCCTGTTTTTTCGGTGGCGCTATTGAGCCTGCGCGTCGGTGGTGTGACGCTTATTACCAACGTCTTGAACTGCGAAAGCAGAATGGAAGTCTGCCTGCGAAAGAGGAGCTCGTCATGGCATCCTGTTTGAGGCGGCGGCGGGAACTTGCATATGTGATGCCGGGCAGTTTTCATATATTCAGGGGAAAAAAGCGCAGGTTGAGTTACAAATGGTATTTTCTGCAAGGCAGGCGGTTTCCGTGGAAATACGCTTTTAGATGGCTGTTGTCCGGGCCGGCGTAGTAGTGCCCGACGCAGGCGGCAAGATGAAAGCAACCGAACAACACCCGATAACGCTGGTGACGGCTTATTTTGATTTGGCAGGGGAACCAGAACATCCGGAACGGGGAAATCCGTACCCGGGCTGGATCAGTAATTTTCTGCCGTTTGTGCAGTGGCCGCTGGTCATCTTTTGCGACGAGCAGTCTGTGGATATGTTGAAGGAAGCGCGGAGAGGCAAACCGGCGGTTTATCATGTCACCCGCCCGGAGGAATTCTATGCATACAGATATCTGGGCGACTTGAAGCGCCTGTTATTTCCTCCGAAGCGTGCTGAAGTCTTTATTGCATGCAGTTTAATTTGGCATGAGAAGCATCATTTTCTGCGGCAGGCGCTGTCGGAGAATCCCTTCAGGTCGGAGATGCTTTTCTGGTGTGATATCGGTGTTTTCAGGTGGGATTCGGAGGCGCCGTGGTGGTCGGCCCGGCGGTTGCAATTTCGCCTGGTGGAAGACATCGAGTGGCCCAATCTTGAAGTATGTCTTAGGTTGCCGCAAGATAAGATGATTTTGATTCCATACGGGAATAATCGCTCTCGTTTCACCGCTCAGTTTTTCGGCGGCGCGATTGAACCTGCGCGCCGATGGTGCGACGCTTATTACCGGCGTCTTGAATGGCGAAAGCAGAACGGGAGTTTTACCCATGTAGAAGAGATTGTCATGCTGTCCTGCTGGAGGAATGTCAAATCAGAAAGGAGGCGACAACAACTCGTACATGTGATATCGCCCCATTCTGTTCCTTATATTGGCTTGCTTAAGGGAGGAAGCCGCAGCCGCAATATGGACTACAAATGGTATCTCCTGAACGGCAGGCGGTTTCCG
>RKSI01000063.1 GCA_007570905.1 Gammaproteobacteria bacterium | reverse complement strand
CGCCGGCCATCGTCGCCGGCATGAATCCGGCGCCCCGCTTGTCATATCGGCGGCTTTGGTTATCATGGCGGGGATGGCGGCGCAGGCAGAAAAGATTAATCCGGCAATCGGGCGGACGATGGCGGGGGCGGACATTGTCATAGAAACCCTTGCGGACCTCGGCGTGGACACCGTCTTCGGTTACAGCGGCGGCGCCATTTTGCCCACCTACGACGCCATTTTCCGCTTCAACAGCGAGCACGACGGCGGCGCCGGCGACGCCATGCAACTGGTGGTGCCGGCCAACGAGCAGGGCGCGTGTTTCATGGCCTCGGGTTATGCGCGCGCCGGCGGGCGGCCCGGCGTGTGCCTTGTCACCTCCGGCCCCGGCGCCACCAACTGCGTCACGCCGGTGCGCGACTCGCTCGCCGACTCGGTGCCGCTGGTGCTGCTGTGCGGGCAGGTGCCGACCGGCGCGATGGGCACCGACGCCTTTCAGGAAGCGCCCATCGTCAACATCATGGCGCCGTGCGCCAAGCATGTGTTCCTCGTCAAGGACACCGCCAAACTCGAGCCGACGATACGCGCCGCCTTCGAGATCGCCGCCAGCGGGCGCCCGGGGCCGGTCGTCGTGGACATTCCGAAGGATGTGCAAAACGGCGAGTGCGAATTCCGCGGCGCCGGCCACACGCTGGATTTGCACGGCTACCGCCGCCGCATCCGCCGCATCCTCGGCAACCGCCTGACGCCGGAGAAATGCCGCGACTTCTTCGCCCGCCTCGGCGAATCGCAAAGGCCGCTGCTGTATGTCGGCGGCGGCGTCATTCATTCCGGCGCCGCCGACAGCCTGCGCGCCTTCGCCGACCGCTACCGCCTGCCGGTGGTTACGACGCTGATGGGCATCGGCGCGGTGGACACGACGCACGACAACAGTTTGCATATGCTCGGCATGCACGGCACCGCCTACGCCAACTACGCGGTGGAGGACTGCGACTTGCTGATTGCCGTCGGCGCGCGCTTTGACGACCGCGTCGCCGGGCGCCCCGATGTGTTCGCGCCCAACACCCGCGCCATCATGCACATAGACATCGACAGCGCCGAGATTAACAAGGTCATGCCGGCGGCGTGGTTTCATCACGGCGACGCCGGCATCACGCTGCGCGACCTGATGGACAACGACGGCGGCTTTCGCGCCGGTTTCGGGCCGTGGCTTGAACACATCCGCCGCCTTAAGCGCAAATACCGCCTCAACTACCGGCGCGACGGCGACCTGATACAGCCGTATTATGTGCTGGAACTGCTGAACAGCCTGATAGACGGCGAGGCCATCGTCGCCACCGGCGTCGGCCAGCACCAGATGTGGGCGGCGCAGTATCTTGATTACAGGCACCCGCGCAGCTGGCTGACATCCGGCTCCATGGGCACCATGGGCTTCGGCCTGCCCGCCGCCATCGGCGCGCAGTTCGCCTGCCCCGGCAAGATGGTGTTCGACATTGACGGCGACGGCAGTCTGCGAATGAACTTCGGCGAACTCGAGACCGTCACCACCTACGGCCTGCCGCTCAAGGTGCTGCTGATGAACAACTTCGGCGACGGCATGGTGCGCCAGTGGCAGAAAACCTTCTTCAAGAGCCGCTACGCCGGTTCCGACAAGTCGCTTTACCGCAAGGACTTCGTGCAGGCGGCGAAGGCCGACGGCTACCCGTTCGCGCGCCGCGTCAACAACAAGGCCGACCTGCCCGGCGTGCTGCGCGAGTTTGTCGCCGCCAGGTCGCCGGCGTTTCTCGAGGTCGTCATCGACCAGGACGCGGGCGTCTATCCGATGGTCAGCCCCGGCACCGGCTACAAGCAGATGATCACCGGCGATTACATCGCGCGGCGCGAGGACGGCGCCGCCGGAGAGGATGATGTGGACCCCATCAGCGGTTCCGGCATGTTCTGACGCGGCGCGCGCGCGGCGGCGGGTATAATCACGCGAGCATGACAGCCACAGCGGAGGATTTGCGCCATGAAAGCATCTGATTTGTTTGTTCGCGCCCTGGAGAACGAGGATGTCGAGTACATCTTCGGCGTTCCCGGCGAGGAGAACATAGACATCATGGATGCGCTGCTCGACAGCGACATCCGTTTCATTCTGTGCCGCCACGAGCAGGGCGCGGCGTTCATGGCCGATGTGTACGGGCGTTTGACCGGCGAGCCGGGCGTGTGTTTGTCCACGCTGGGGCCGGGCGCGACCAACCTCATCACCGGCTTCTCCGACGCCAACATGGACAACGCGCCGATTATCGCCATCGCCGGGCAGGGCGCGACGACGCGCATGCACAAGGAAAGCCACCAGATTCTGAACCTGGTGCGTTTGTTTGAGCCGATTTCCAAGTACAGCGTCGGCATCCGCTCGGCGAAGACCATACCCGAAGTCGTGCGCAAGGCGTTCAAGGTGGCCAAGACCGAAAAGCCGGGCGGCTGCTTCATGGATTTGCCCGAGGATGTCGCCTCCGCCGACCTGCCGGTCAGCGCCTTTTTGCCGAACGACGACACCGACGAGCCGGCGGCGCAACTCGAGCAGATAGAAGAGGCCGCCGAGATTATCAGCGGCGCGCGTTTCCCGATTGTGATGGCCGGCAACGGCGTGGTCCGCGCCCGCGCCTGCGCCGAACTGGTGTCGTTCGCCGAGAACCTCAACATCCCCGTTGCCAACACCTTCATGGCCAAGGGCTGCATGCCGTTTTCGCACCGCCTGAGTTTCGGCACCGTCGGCTTGCAGGCGCGCGACTATGTCGCCTGCGGTTTCGCGCGCGCCGATGTCGTCATCTGCGTCGGCTACGACATCGTCGAATACCACCCTTATTTGTGGCACCCCGACAAGGACAAGAAAATCGTGCACATCGACGCCTGCGTCTCCGAGGTGGACGAACACTATGTGACGCGCTGCGAGGTAACCGGCGATGTCGGCGTGTCGCTCGACCGCATCGCCGAGCGGGTCAAGAGCCGCAGCGGCGAGAATTATTACCAGAAAATGTCGGAATACTCGGCGACGCTGCGCAGCGTCATCGTCGATGAATTCGACCGCCACGCCGACGACGACGGCTTTCCGGTGAAGCCGCAGAAAATCCTGTCCGACATCCGCCAGGTGCTGGGCAGGGAAGACATCGTCATCTCCGATGTCGGCGCCCACAAGATGTGGGTCGCGCGCATGTACCAGGCCGAGGCCGCCAACACCTGCATCATCTCCAACGGCTTCGCCTCCATGGGCATCGGCGTGCCGGGAGCGATCGCCGCCAAACTGGTGCACCCGGAGCGCAATGTGCTGACCGTCACCGGCGACGCCGGCTTTATGATGAACTCGCAGGAAATCGAGACGGCGATGCGCATCAACACGCCGATAGTGGTCCTGATATGGCGCGACGACGGCTACGGGCTGATACGCTGGCACCAGTTGAAGGCGTTCGGGCGCGACGCCCACATTGATTTCGGCAACCCCGACTTCGTGAAATACGCCGAGAGTTTCGGCGCGCGCGGCTTTCGCGTCGGCAGCGCCGGCGAGTTGCGCGGCGTGCTGGAAGAGGCCGTCAACTGCGGCAGCGTGGCGATTGTTGACTGCCCGGTGGATTATTCCGAGAATATGAAATTCACCGAAGAGATGGGGCAACTGGTTTGCCCCATATAAAAAGACGCGCAAGACAGGCGCGCGCAAAGCAGACGCATAAAGCAAATGCGATGAACGCAACCAATGCAATCAACGCAATGAACGCAACCAACGCAACCAACGCAGCGCCGCAAAGGCGCGGGGAGATGCAATGACGCAACCACACTGGAAACCGCAACTCGCAAAAGCCGGCGCCGGCGGCGGCGGCGTCGTCGAGGTCACGCGCCCGTGGGACGGCGCGGTGATGGCGACGGTGGAGAAGGCCGGCGGCGAAGACGCGCTGGCGGCGCTGGAAACCGCGCACGCCGTCTATCAGGACCGCGGCGCCTGGCTGACGCCCGCCGAGCGCATTGAGATACTGGAGAAAACCTGCCGGATGATGGGCGAGCGCGCCGGCGAACTGGCGCTGCAAGCCGCCGCCGAAGGCGGCAAGCCGCTGCCCGACTCGCAGGTGGAGGTGGCGCGCGCGATTGTGTCGCTGCAAAGTTGCGTGGACTGTCTGCGCGGCGAACGCGGCCACGGCGAGCGCATTCCGATGGGCATCAACGCCGCGTCGCTGCACCGCATCGCGTTCACCATCAAGGAGCCTATCGGCGTGGTGCTCGCGTTCAGCGCGTTCAACCACCCGGTGAACCTGATAGCGCACCAGGTCGGGCCGGCGGTGGCCGCCGGCTGCCCGGTCGTGGTCAAGCCCGCCGAGGCGACGCCGCTGTCGTGCTTTGCGCTGGTGCAAATGCTGCACGAGGCCGGGCTGCCGCCGACGCATTGCCAGGCGCTGCTGGCCGACAGCCACGAGGTGTCGCAACAACTGGCGGCGGACGAGCGCGACGGCTTCGGCCAGGTCGTTGAACGGATAGACGCAGACGACGGGGCCGAACACCTCGCGGCCGGTGACCTTGGCGTCGGCGTGCGGGTCGTAGAGCACGGTGCACTGAAACGCGGTCTCGGACGCGCGCTCCCCGCCGCAAACGACCTCGGCGCCTGACTCCGCCCCCCACTGTCCGCCGCGCTCGACTTCCGCC
>RKSI01000220.1 GCA_007570905.1 Gammaproteobacteria bacterium | reverse complement strand
AACTGCTGCGCTCGCACGGCGTCACCCGCGACGAGCGCGACATGGAAACGCCGCCCGCAGGCCCGTGGGATTACCGCCAGATTGCGCTCGGCTATAATTACCGCATGACCGACCTGCAAGCCGCCCTCGGGCGCAGCCAGTTGCAGCGCCTTGATGCATTTGTCGCGCGCCGCCGGCAACTGGCGCGGCGCTACGACGAGCAGTTGGCGCAACTGCCGCCGGCGCCGCTGGAACAAACGCCGGATGGCGACAGCAGTTTTCACCTGTACATCGTCCGCGTCGCCGCCGACAGGCATTTGCAGACCTTCACCGCGCTACGCGAGGCCGGCATCGGCGTCAACCTGCACTATATTCCGGTGCACACCCAGCCGTTTTACCGCCGCTTGGGTTTCGCCGCCGGCGATTTTCCGGTGGCGGAGGCGTATTACCGCGAGGCAATCAGCCTGCCGCTGTACCCGGCATTGCGGGAGGCGCAGCAGGATGAGGTTATCGGCAAACTGCGCGGAGCGCTGGCACAGGCGGGGGCGCAATGCTGAACTACTGCAAGCAATGCGTGATGCCGGACACCAAACCGGACTTGTGGTTTGACGACGACGGCGTCTGCAGTGCGTGCAGAAATTATGGCGCCCGCGCAAACATTGACTGGGATGCGCGCGCGAAGGAGTTCGCCGGCCTGATTGAGAAATACCGCTGCGCCGATGGCAACCACTGGGACTGCATTATTCCGGTCAGCGGCGGCAAGGACAGCACCGCTATGACGCTGAAGATGCTCGATCTGGGCATGAACCCGCTGTGCGTGACCTCGACCACATGCGACTTGAGCGAAATCGGGCGGAAGAACATTGAAAACATCAAAAATCTCGGCGTTGACTACATTGAATTCTCGCCCAATCCCGTCGTCCGCCGGCGGCTCAACCGCATCGGGCTGATGCAGGTCGGCGACATCTCATGGCCGGAGCATGTCGGCATCTTCACGATTCCCGTCAACGCCGCCGTCCGCTACCGGGTGCCGCTGATTATCTGGGGAGAGAACTCGCAGAACGAGTACGGCGGCCCCGCCGCCGCCGTCAAAAGCAACACGCTGAACCGCCGCTGGCTCGAGGAATTCGGCGGCCTGCTGGGCATGCGGACTTCCGACATCACTTGCATGGACGAAAGCATTGAAGAACGACACTTGATACCCTACATCTACCCCACCGACGAAGACCTCCGCGAAGCCGGCGTCACCGGCCTTTTCCTCGGGCACTATTTTCCGTGGGACGGCTACGCCAACGCGCAACTCGCGCGCGAGCACGGATTCACGACTTATCAGTCCACGGTGGAAGGCTCGGTATTCGACTATGAAAACCTGGACAACCACCAAACGGGCATCCATGATTACTTCAAGTTTCTGAAGTTCGGCTTCGGACGCGCCACCGACATCGTCTGCCTGCACATCCGGCGCGGGCGCCTGTCGCGGGAGGAAGGCCTGGAGATGGTCAAGAAGCACGACGGCAGGTTTCCCTGGTCTTATCTGGGCAAGTCCCTTGAGGACATTCTGGCGCCCCTGGAAATCACGGTCGAGGAATTCATCGCCATCTGCGACCGTTTCACCAACAAAAAACTCTTTGTCACAGATGCCGCCGGAAACCTTGTCAAGGATGCGTACGGAAACCTGACAAAAGCCGGTGACGGCGGTTGATGAGCGTTCTGATTGTTGACCACCGCCTCTGCAACATTGACTCCGTCGCGCGCGCCGTCGAGAAATGCGGCGGCGACCCGGTCGTCTCGGCGGCGCCGCAAGCCGTCGGCAAGGCGGAAAGACTGATACTCCCCGGCGTCGGCAATTTCGCCGAAGCCATGGCCGTCCTGCACAAGACGGGATGGGTCAGTGCGATAAAAGACACTGCCGCGAGCGGCGCGGTTCCGTTGCTCGGCATCTGCCTCGGAATGCAGTTGCTGGCGAGCCGCGGCGAAGAAGGCGGCGGCACTGAGGGCCTGGATTTAATTCCCGGCGAAGTCCTGAAACTGGCGCCCTCGGACGCCGCGCCCCGGGTTCCCCACATCGGCTGGAACGAGGTGGTGCAGCGCCGCGCCGATCCCGTCTTCGACGGCGTGGACGACCGCAAGGACTTTTATTTTGTGCACAGTTACCACTTCGTCCCGTCCGACCCCGCAACCGTGCTCTCGACGACACCGTACGGCCAGGATTTGGTGTCCGCGGTCAGAAAGGGAAACACCTTCGGCGTGCAATTCCACCCGGAGAAAAGCATGAAGGCGGGCGCGCAGCTGCTGCGGAATTTTCTGGCTTTGCAGCCGTGCTGAAGATTCGCATCATCCCGGTTCTTTTGTACAAAAACCACAGCCTCGTCAAAGGCGTCGGTTTCCGCAGTTGGCGCCGGATTGGAACGGCGGTGCCGGCTATCAAGGTCTATGAAAGCCGGCAGGTGGACGAATTGATTTTTCTCGACATAGCGGCGACGCCGGAAGAACGCATGGTTGACCACATCGAGATTGACCAACTCGCCGATGAATGCTCGATGCCGCTGACGGTCGGCGGCGGCGTCAGGACCACCGGCGACTTTCACCGCCTGCTGCGCGCCGGAGCCGACAAGGTGTCGGTCAACACCGGCGCCATTGCAAACCCCGGGCTGATTGACGAGGCGTCGCGGCTCTACGGCAGCCAGTGCGTCGTGGCCTCGATTGATTTCATGCGGCGCGCCGACGGTTGTATTGAAGTGTACGGCGGCGGCGGCGCCCGCGCCGCCGGAAAAAACCCCGTCGCGTGGGCGAGGGAAGCCGCCGACCGTGGCGCTGGTGAGATACTTTTGACATCCATCGACCGCGATGGCACAATGACCGGCTACGACACTGGCCTGATACGACGGGTCGCGGAATCCGTTTCCGTCCCCGTCATCGCCGCCGGCGGGGCGGGGAATTACGAGCATATGCGGCAGGCCCTCAGCGATGGCAAGGCGGACGCGCTGGCCGCCGCGAGCATCTTTCATTTCACCGAACAAACGCCGGTCGAGGCAAAACGGTATCTCGCCGCGCGGGGTTTCAACATACGCATCTGAAGCATGGGAAAAACGACTCAAACAGAAGCCTGGAGCGGCGATTTCGGCGCTTCCTACACGGACCGAAATCCGTGCACGGCGGACGACATGGACGCCCTCTACCGGAAAAACTTCGGGCTGACGCGCTCCGAGCTCAACCGCGAATTCATCGGCGGCATGGATCGTGCCTCACGTATCCTGGAAGTCGGAACCAACACCGGCGTCCAGTTGCAACTTCTGCGGAATATGGGTTTCCGCAATCTCCACGGCATTGATGTGCAGGCGTACGCACTGGAAACGGCGCGGCAACTCGTGCCCGGCATTGAACTGAGCACCGGGGAGGCGTCCGACATTCCGTTCGGGGACAACTTTTTCGACATGGTCTTCACTTCCGGCGTATTGATACACATCAGCCCGGACAACATCGCCCCGGCAATCCGTGAAATTCACCGCTGCTCGGGGCGCTACATCTGGGGGTATGAATACTTTGCCGACGACTACACGCCCATCCGCTACCGCGGGCGCGACGGCCTGATGTGGAAGGCGAATTTCCCGAAACTGTACCTCGACGAATTCGAGGACCTGAAGCTGGTGAAGGAAAGAAAAATACGCTACCGCGACAGCGACAACCGGGATGTCATGTTCCTGCTCGAGAAAACCGACGCGGCGGGCCGCTGAACCCGCCCGCCGCCCTTCGCCCGGCACGATGCAGATATTGACCCTGCTCCAGGCGCGCACCACCTCCACCCGCCTGCCGGGAAAAGTGCTGAAACCGGTTCTCGGCGAGCCGATGATGCAACGCCAGATTGAGCGCACCCGCGCCGCCCGCAACATCGGCAAACTAGCCGTCGCCACCAGCGACCACCCGTCGGACGACGCCATTGAGACGTTGTGCTCTTCGCTTCATCTGGACTGCTTTCGCGGCAGTCTCGAAGATGTGCTCGACCGTTATTACCGGGCGGCCCTGCATTACGAGCCGCGGCACATCGTGCGCATGACCTGCGATTGTCCGCTGATGGACCCGCGAATTGTGGACGAGACCATCGAGCGGCATCTGCAAGAGGAAAACGACTACACCTCCGCCGGCCACGACTCCGGCTACCCGCGCGGTCTGAATGTCGAGGTCATGTGCCGCGCCGCGCTGGAAACGGCGTGGCGCGAAGCGCGCTCGCCGGACGACCGCGAGCATGTCACCCTTTACATCAGGCGCCGCCCGGAACAATTCCGCGCCGGATGCCTCGTTTCTCCGGCGGACTGCTCGGACATGCGCTGGACCGTGGACACACCCGAAGATTTTTCGTTCATCACCCGGGTCTATGAGATGTTGTATCCCGGCAACCCGCGGTTCGGCATGGAAGATATTTTGCAACTGCTGTCGCGGCACCCGGAACTGTCCAGTATCAACCGGTGAAGCACGCCGCTGAAAAAACGCCGCCGTCAATGAACATCGTCATTCGCGCCGACGCCTCGGCGGTCATCGGCAGCGGGCATGTCATGCGCTGCCTGACATTGGCCGGCGCGCTGCGCGGGCGCGGCGCCGGAGTGCAGTTTGTGTGCCGCGCGCACGAAGGCCATCTGGCCGCCCTCATCCGCGCCGCAGGGCATGACTGCACGCTGCTCGGCGCGGGCGGCGCGGGCGGCGTGCAGCGCGATGACGCCGC
>RKSI01000184.1 GCA_007570905.1 Gammaproteobacteria bacterium | reverse complement strand
TTGCCCGGCAGTCTCTGTGATTGGTAACGCGCGGGGATGACGACCCTGAAATCAGGCGCCGGGCGTTTTTTTCCGGTGGCGTTCATACTCCTCCTGGAATATCTGCCGCGCCTCTTCCGGCAGCATCACCGGAATGCCGTCGCGCACCGGATAGGCCAGCCGGGCCGACAGTGAAATCAATTCCTGCCTTTCCCGGTCGTAAATCAGCGGCCCCTTCGTAACCGGGCAAACGAGAATGTCAAGCAGATGTTCATCCATGGATCAGCGCCTCAATCCGGTTCAGCAATGCTTCCTCAAAACCGGCGTCAAGCCGGGTTTCAGCCTCGGCAATCCAGACATGTTGCAACGCCTCTGCGCCGGAATGCGCGAGCGCGGCGCATTTTACACCATCCTTCGCCGTCATCACAACGGCAAGGTCGTCGTCAAACAGCAGGTCGGCCACGCACCAGGCGTGATGGTCCGGGAATTCATGCCGGCACACTTCAATACCGGCGCGAACAAGCGAATCAAAAAAACGCCGCGGGTTGCCGATGCCGGCGCAGGCGTGAACGGCCTGCCCGTCAAAATGCCCGACGGGTTCCCTGCGGCCACTGACCAGATGGCGAAAGGAAGACAGACACACACTCATTTGCGGCATGTCGGAAATCGAGGTAGCGGAAGATGGGGCAACACTGCCGGCGGCGACGCCAACATTCTCGACCGGCTCCGCATTGCCGCCGGCATTGGCAACTGCATCATCAACGCCCGTGCCGGCATCAGCCGGATTAGCAAAATTGACCGGATTGCCATGAACCGCCCCGTCCGCCCTCGCGTCGCCGCCAACATTGCCAACTGCACAATCACCACCCGCACCAACATTCACCACCACATAATCCACCTCGTCAAGCCGCGACACCGGTTCGCGCAAAGGCCCCGCCGGGAGCAGGCGGCCATTGCCGAATTGTCTGTCGCCGTCCACGACGACAATCTCCATCTCCCGCAGCAGCGCCGAATGCTGCAGGCCGTCGTCCGACAGCACCACCTCCACATCGCAATGCCGCGCCAGCACCAGCGCCGCTTCCCGGCGCCGCGGCGCAATCACCACCGGGCAGCCGGTTTCCTGCGCTATCAGTTTCGGTTCATCGCCGACCGCAAACGCATCATCGCCCTCGCTGATGCGGTGCGGAAACCGCCTGACCTTCGCCCGGTAACCCCTGCTGACAACGCCGACCCTGCGCCCGCGCGCCTGAAGACGTCTCGCCAGATGAATCACCAACGGCGTTTTGCCGGTGCCGCCGACGCTCAAGTTGCCGACAACGACGACCGGCACCGGCAACGGCCTCGCCGGGCGCAGCCGCCGCGCCAACCGCCGGGCGCCGAGCGCCGCCCGATAAACCGCCGACAACGGCGCCAGCAAAACCCCCAGCCAGTGCCCGCCGTACCAGACGCGCCCGGCCAGGCCGCGCACCGCCGCAGGCAGGCTCACCCGGTCATTCTCCCGCGCACTCCGCCACACCGCCGTCGCCGTTCGGCACGCGCACCGCCGCGGACAAACTCACTCAATCATTCTCTTCGATTCGGCGGCGCGGTACAGGTTGTAATAATCCCCCCGCCGCGCCAGCAACTCTTCATGCGTGCCCTGCTCAACAATGCGCCCGCGCGACATCATCAAAATACGACTCGCAATCTCTATCGTAGAAAAGCGGTGCGCGATAATCAGCATCGTCTGGCGCCCGGCAATCTCGCCGAGCGCCGCCTGCACCGCGCGCTCGGATTCGGCGTCCAGCGCCGAGGTCGCCTCGTCAAACACCAGCACGGCGGCCCGTTTCAGCAATCCCCTGGCGATGGCGATGCGCTGGCACTGGCCGCCCGACAGCCGCGCCCCGGCGTGGCCGACCGGCGTCTCAAAGCCCTGCGGCAGTTGCTCTATAAACTCCAGCGCGTGCGCCCGCCGCGCCGCCTCCAGCAGTTCGTCGCGCGTCACATCGCGCCCATAGACGATGTTGTTGTACACCGTGTCGTTGAACAGCGTGATGCCCTGCCCGATATAGGCAATCTGCCCGCGCAGTTCGGCCAGCGAGATGTCGCGGATGTCGCAGTTGTCCAGTTCAATGCGCCCCTCGCTGCAATCGTAAAGCCGCGGAATCAGACTCACCAGCGTGGACTTGCCGGCGCCGGACTCGCCGACCAGCGCCACTGTCTCGTTCGCCGCGATTTCCAGGTCAATGGAATGCAGCGCCGCGCCGCCGTCATCATCCTCGCCATCGCCACCGCCATAGCGATGGCTGACGCCGACAAAACGCAAATCGCCGCGAAACCGCCGCCCGGTTCTGGCGCCGGTGTCTTTCTCCGGCGGCGTGTCCAGCAGCGCAAAGACGCTCTCGCCGGCGGCGATGCCCTGCTGCACGACGGCGTTGATATTGACCAGGTTGCGCATGGGCCGAAACAGCAGCATCGCCGCGACGATAAACGAGATAAAGGTGCCCACCGACACCTCGCTGGTAACCGCCTGAAAACTGGCGAGGTAGATAATCCACGCCATGCTGATTCCAATCAGCAGCATCACAAACGGCGCCCCCGCCGACTTCGCCAGCGCCACCTTCATGCCGCGCTCAAAGGCGCGCTGGTTGGTCTTGCTGAAATTGGCCAGTTCATATTCGTAGCCGCTCAGCACCTTCACCGCGCGGTTGGCGCTGACCACCTGCTCGACATCGCTGGTCAGATAGCCCATCGCCTCCTGCAACCGGCGGCCGGTCTTGCGAAAACGCCGGCTCAGGTAGCGCAGCGCCAGCACGATGGCCGGCGTCACCGCCATGAAAATCAGCATCAGCAGCCAGTTGATGTAAAACATCCAGCCGAGCAGCCCGAGCACCGTCAAACTGTCGCGCACGATGACCGTCAGCGCCTTCGACGCCGAGGTGGACACCATGCCGATATTGTAGGTAAGTTTCGAGATAATCTCGCCGCCCGAGCGCCGGTCATACCAAGACGCCGGCAGGCACAGCAGGTGCTCAAACACCTCAAAGCGCAGTTGCCTGGTTACATGCTGCCCGACATATGCCATGAAGTAGCCGGCCAGGAATGTGCCGATGCCGCGCAGAACCAGCACGCCGACCAGCGCCAGCGACAGCCACGCGCCGACTTCCTCGTTGCGCTCGACAAAACTCTCGTCAAGAAACGGCTTCATCAGCGCCGCGAACCCCATGTCGGTGAGCGAATACATCACCATGCCGAAGATCGCCAGCGCAAACCAGCCCCAGTGCGCCCTGGTGTAGGTCAGCAGCCTGCGGTAAATCTGCAGCGGGCTGTAGCCCGCGGGCGCCGCGCCGGTGTGCCCCATCCGCCGCCGCCGTCAGCCGCCGGATTCGCCCGACAAACTGTCCGACAAAGCCGCGCGAATCAGCGGCACGGAATAGCCGCGGCGGTAGAGGTAGTCCCTGCGTTTGGCGTATTCGCCGCCGTCCGCCGGCGGCGCCTCGCCGAAGCGCTTGCGGCAGCAGCGGCGGGCGTTGTCCAGCCAGCGGTCTTCCGCCTGCGCCAGCGCGCCGCCGATGCGCGCCTCGTCAAAGCCCTTGCCGAGCAATTCCATGCGAATACGCTCCGGCCCGTAAAGGCGGCGCTGGCGCTCCACAATATACGCCTCAAGAAAACGCCGGTCAGACAACTGCCCGCCCGCCGTCAGTTCCTCTATCACCTCGTCCACCGCGTCCTCGCGGTAGCCGCGGCCCATCAGTTTCCACTTCAACTCGGCGCTGTAATACTCGCGCCTGGCGAGATATTGCAGCGCTTTCTTCAGCGGCGGTTCGCGTTCGTCGGCGGCGCTCTCAGGAGGCATCTTCGCGCGTGGCCGCGGCGCTGTCCGCGCTGTGGAACAGGGTCTCGCGCAGGCGCCGCTCAATCTCGTCGGCCACATCGGGGTGCTCCTCCAGCCACGCGCGGGCGTTGTCCTTGCCCTGCCCGATTTTCTCGCCGTTGTAGCTGTACCACGAACCCAGTTTTTCCACCGCGCCGTGTTCGGCGCCGAGGTCCAGCAACTGCGAACTCTTGGAGATGCCCTCGTCAAAGCGAATGTCAAACTGCGCCATGCGGAACGGCGGCGCCAGTTTGTTCTTGACCACCTTGACACGGGTCTCGTTGCCGAGAAACTCGTCGCCCTTCTTGATGGAGCCGATGCGCCGGATGTCCAGGCGTATGGAGGAATAGAACTTCAGCGCGTTGCCGCCGGTCGTCGTCTCGGGGTTGCCGAACATGACGCCGATTTTCATGCGTATCTGGTTGATGAAGATGACCAGCGTGTTGGAGCGCGTGATGTTGCCGGTGAGTTTGCGCAGCGCCTGCGACATCAGCCGCGCGTGCAGCCCGACATGGCTGTCGCCCATCTCGCCCTCAATCTCGGCGCGCGGCGTCAGCGCCGCCACCGAGTCCACGACAATCAGGTCCACCGAGCCGGAACGCACCAGCATATCGACGATTTCAAGCCCCTGCTCGCCGGTGTCCGGCTGCGAGATCAGCAGGTTGTCCACATCCACCTTGAGTTTGCCGGCATACACCGGGTCAAGCGCATGCTCGGCGTCCACGAAGGCCGCGGCGCCGCCCAACTTCTGGCATTCGGCGATGACATGCAGCGCCAGCGTCGTCTTGCCGGACGACTCCGGGCCGTATATCTCGACGACCCGCCCGCGCGGCAGGCCGCCGATGCCGAGCGCCGCATCCAGCGCCAGCGAGCCGGTCGGTATCGTCTCGACATCCATGCCGGTCTGCACATCGCCGAGGCGCATGATGGCGCCCTTGCCGAATTGCTTCTCAATCTGCGACAGGGCCGCTGACAATGATTTTTTGCGATTTTCATCCACTGGTTTTGGTGTCCTTGAAAAGTAGGTTAAACGGAGTTCCTCGACGGGCGTTCGCGGAATGCAAGTATCCCACATCCGCCCGTCATCATAAAGCCGCAGTGTGCCGCCATCGCGGGCGCGGCGCGCGCGCAGGCCGACGGAACGCCCCGTCCGGGCGGACAACGGGCATTTGGGAGCGAATAGCAGTTGTCAGGCCGCGGCGTGCCGCAAAACCCCCCGCAGCGCCTCGGCGACCGCCGCGCGGCGCACCGCGTCGCGCCCGCCGGCAAAGTCAAAACGCCGCGCCACCGCGCCCCGCCCGCGCCGCTGCCACGCAATCCAGACGCAGCCGACCGGCTTGCCGGGGCCGCCTCCGCCGGGGCCGGCGACGCCGCTGACCGCCAGCGCGACATCCGCCGCATGGATGCGCGCCAGCACGCCCGCCGTCATCTCCTTCACCACCGCCTCGCTGACCGCGCCGTGGCGCGCCAGCGTCTGCGGCGCAACCCCCAGCACATCGCGCTTGGCGTCGTTGCTGTAAGTTACGAGGCCGGCGCAAAACCAGTCGGACGCGCCCGCCGGGTCGGTGCAGACCTTGGCGATCCAGCCGCCGCTGCACGACTCGGCGACGGCCAGGCGCAGGCCCTGCGCGCGCAGCGCGGCGGCGACCTCGCCGGCCAGCCGCGCGGCGCCGCCGTCATCGTGATTTTCTTCGCCTTTCATCCGGTTCCGGGCCAACGGCACTTGAACAATGGGATTATACTTTCAGATGAGATGGAGAAATACACGCCCGCAATGCAGCACTACCTGCGAGTCAAATCGGAACACCCCGGCTCGCTGCTGTTTTACCAGATGGGCGATTTTTACGAGTTGTTCTTCGACGACGCCGAAGAAGCCGCGCGCCTGCTCGACATCACGCTGACCTCGCGCAGTTTGTCGTCGTCGGGCAAGCCGATACCGATGGCCGGCGTGCCGGTGCATTCGGCGGAATCCTACATCGCGCGCCTGGTTCGCAAGGAGCGTTCGGTCGTCATCTGCAACCAGATTGGCGACGCCAAATCCGGGCGCGGCCCGGTCAGGCGCGAGGTCGCGCGGGTCGTCACGCCGGGCACGCTGACCGACGAGACGCTGCTGCAAGACCGCCGCGAGAACCTTGTGGCCGGCATCTACCGCGGCGAGCACGCCTACGGCCTCGCCGTGCTTGAACTCAGCGCCGGGCGTTTCACGCTGCGCGAATGCCGCGACAAGGCCGCCCTGGACAGCGAACTCGAGCGCCTGAAACCCGCCGAGATACTGGTCAGCGAAGAGCACGCCGACGACTACACGCCGCCGTCGGCGGACGCCCCCGCCGGCGGCTGCGCCCAGCCGCCGTGGCACTTTGAATATGAAAACTGCCGCCGCGACCTGTGCGAGCAACTCGGCGTCCGCGACCTGTCCGGCTTCGGCTGTGAGGACATGCGCGCCGGCATCTGCGCGGCGGGCGCGCTGCTGCGCTATGTGCGCGACACGCAGCAATCGGCGCTGCCGCACCTGAGCGTCATCACCGCCGAACGCGAGCGCGACTACATAGAGATGGACGCCATCAGCCGCAGCTGCCTGGAGATAGACCGCTCCATCTCCGGCCACGAAGACCACACGCTGATAGCCGTCCATGACCATGCGATGTCGGCGATGGGGTCGCGCTGCCTGCGGCGCTGGTTCGGCCAGCCGCTGACCGACCGCGCGCGCATAGAGGCGCGCCACGAGGCCATCGGCTGGCTGCTGGACAAGGGCGACCTCGACGAACTGCGCGCCCGACTCGCCAAAATCAACGACATCGAGCGCATCGCCTCGCGCCTCGCGCTGATGAGCGCGCGCCCGCGCGACCTCATCGGCCTGCGCGACACGCTGGAACACCTGCCGCAAATACGCGCGCAGGCGCAGGCGGCGGACGCGCCGCTGCTGTCGAAGTTGTGCGAACAACTGGCGGCGCAGCCGCAACTGCTCGACCAACTGCGCCGCGCCGTCGTTGAGGAACCGCCGGCGACGGTGCGCGACGGCGGCGTCATCGCCGCGGGCTACGACGCGCAACTTGATGAACTGCGCGAATTGACCGATGGCGACGACCGCTATCTGCTGGATCTTGAGAACACCGAGAAGAAACGCACCGGCATCGCCAATCTTCGCATCGCCTACAACAAGGTGCTCGGCTACTATATTGAGGTGCCGAAATCGCAGGCCGGCCAGGCGCCCGACGACTACCGCCGCACGCAGACGCTGAAAAACGCCGAGCGCTTCACGCTGCCCGAACTGCGCCAGTTTGAAAGCCGCGTCATCACCGCGCGCGAACGCTCGCTGGCGCGCGAGAAAGAGGTGTACCGCGCGCTGCTGGAAAGCCTGCTGCCGCACCTGCCGCAACTGAAATCGTGCTCGCAGGCGCTGGCCGAGATTGACACGCTGGCGGCGCTGGCCTGGTGCGCGCGTCGCTACAACTACAGCCGCCCGTATTTCACCGACACCGGCCGCACCGGCATCGCCGTCAGCGGCGGGCGCCACCCGGTCGTTGAACGCTTTATTGAACACGACTTCGTGCCGAACGACCTCACGCTGGACGACTCGCGGCGCATGCTCATCATCACCGGCCCCAACATGGGCGGCAAATCCACCTACATGCGCCAGACCGCGCTGATAGTGCTGCTGGCGCACATCGGCGGCTGGGTGCCGGCGGACAAGGCCGAGATTGGCGTGATAGACCGCATTTTCACGCGCATCGGCGCGTTTGACGACATCGCCTCCGGGCGTTCCACCTTCATGGTGGAGATGACCGAGGCCGCCAACATCCTGAACAACGCGACCGACAAAAGCCTGGTGCTGATGGACGAGATAGGCCGCGGCACCAGCACCTTCGACGGCCTCAGCCTGGCGTGGGCGTGCGCCTCGCACCTGGCGCGCGCGACGCGCTCGCTGACGCTGTTCGCAACCCATTACTTTGAATTGACGGCGCTGGCCGAACTGCACGGCGAACTGCACAATGTGCACATAGACGCCGTCGAGCACGACGAGAAAATCGTGTTTCTGCACAAGGTCAAGGAAGGCGCCGCCAGCAAGAGTTACGGCCTGCAGGTCGCGCGCCTCGCCGGCATTCCGCCGCGCGTCATCGGACTGGCGCGCGAGAAACTGGCGCAGATGGAGGCGCGCGAACGCTCGCTGCCGCCGGCGTCGGCGCAAATGCCGCTGGAACTGCCGTCGGAAGACACCGCGCCGCCGCCGCCCGACGAACTGCGGCGCGAACTGGACGCCATTGAGCCTGACCGGATAACGCCGCGCGACGCGCTTGAGGCGATATACCGCCTGAAAAAATTGTCGCGGCGCGGCGCCGAACCGCGCGACTGAAACCGCCCGGCGCGGCCCCGCCCCGCCCCAATCGCGCTATTCGGCGTACGAGATTTTCTCGACCACCCAGGTCTTGTCGCCGCCGGGCGCGTTGACGACGGCGGTGTCGCCCTCGCCCTTGCCTATCAGCGCGCGCGCTATCGGCGATGTGATGGACACGCGGCTGGCCTTCATGTCGGCCTCCGGCTCGCCGACTATCTGGCAGGTCATATACCGGTCTTCGGCCTCGTCGTAAAGCGTGACGGTCGCGCCGAACACAATCCGCCCGTTGTGCTGCAGCGTCGTAATATCGATGACCTCGCAAAAAGACAGCCACGATTCGATTTCCTTGATGCGGCCCTCGTTGAAACCCTGCTGCTCGCGCGCCGCCTTGTATTCGGCGTTCTCGCTGAGGTCGCCGTGCTCGCGCGCGGTCTTCAGCGCCTCCTTGATTTTCGGGCGCTCCTCGTTCTTCAGGCGCTGCAATTCCTCGCGCAATTGCGCCGCGCCTTTTTTGGTGATGGGTTTCTTTCGTTCCATGACTCGCGTCCTCCGCCGTCAGGCGTGCAATTCCTGCAGACAATGCACACTATAATCCGATGAGCGCAGCGCTTCAACAATGGCCTGCGCGCCGGCGATGGTCGTGGTGTAGCAAACCTTGCCCTGTATCGCCTCGCGGCGTATCGTGAACGAGTCGGCGATGGCCCGCTTGCCCTCGGTGGTGTTGATGACCAGCGCGATTTCGGCGGCCTTCAGTTTGTCCACGATGTGCGGGCGCCCGCCTTCGGTAACCTTGAACACCGTCTCGCATTCAACGCCGGCGCGCGCCAGCGCCCTGGCGGTGCCGCCGGTGGCGAGCAGGCGGAAACCGGCGTCTTGCAACTCGCGCGCGACGCCCGCCGCCGCGGCCTTGTCGGCGTCGCGCACGCTGAGCAGCGCGGCGCCCGAACGCGGCAATTCCGCGCCCGCCGCAATCTGCGACTTCGCAAACGCCTCGCCGAAATCGCGCCCGACGCCCATGACCTCGCCGGTGGAGCGCATCTCCGGCCCCAATATGGGATCCACGCCGGGGAACTTGATGAACGGAAACACCGCCTCCTTGACGGCGAAATGCGCCATCTGCGGCGCGGGCCGGATGTCCTGCTCCGCCAGCGTCCGGCCAATCATGCAGCGCGCCGCCATCTTGACCAGCGCCAGGCCGGTGGCCTTGGCGACGAACGGCACCGTGCGCGACGCGCGCGGGTTCACTTCCAGCACATAAATCTCGCCGTTCTGCACCGCGAACTGCGCGTTCATCAGGCCGACGACGCCGAGCGCGCGCGCCAACTCCTCCATGCGCCGGCTAATCTCGCGCTGAATTTCCGGCGCCAGCGAATACGGCGGCAGCGAGCAGGCCGAATCGCCGGAATGAATGCCGGCCTGTTCAATGTGCTGCATGATGCCGCCGACCAGCACCTGCCGGCCGTCGCTGACGGCGTCCACATCCACCTCGGCGGCGTTGATAAGAAAGTGGTCTATCAGCACCGGCGCGTCGCCGGAAACCTGCGCCGCCCTGTGCATCCACGCCTTCAGGTCGGCGTCATCGTGGGCGATTTCCATCGCCCGCCCGCCCAGCACATATGATGGGCGCACGATAACCGGGTAGCCGATGTCGCCGGCCAGCGCCAGCGCCTCTTGCGTGGTGCGCGCGATGCCGCCCGGCGGCTGTTTCAGGCCGAGTTGTTCTATCAGTCGCTGAAAGCGCTCGCGGTCTTCGGCCAGATCAATGGATTCCGGGCTGGTGCCGATAATCGGCACGCCGGCCTGCGCCAGCCGCCGCGCCAGTTTCAGCGGCGTCTGGCCGCCGTACTGCACGACGACGCCTTCGGGCTTCTCGAGTTCGACGATTTCCATCACATGCTCAAAAGTCAGCGGCTCAAAGTACAGGCGGTCGGAAGTGTCGTAGTCGGTGGAAACCGTCTCCGGGTTGCAGTTGACCATGATGGTCTCAAAGCCCTCTTCGCGGAAAGACAGCGCCGCGTGCACGCAGCAATAATCAAACTCTATGCCCTGCCCGATGCGGTTCGGGCCGCCGCCGAGTATCATGATCTTGCGCCGCGAACCCGGTTGCGCCTCGCATTCCTCGTCATAGCACGAATAAAGGTAGGCGGTGGTGGTGTCAAACTCGGCGGCGCAGGTGTCCACGCGCTTGTAGGCCGGGCGCACGCCGAGCGCGGCGCGGCGCTCGCGCACCGCGCGCTCGTCCGTTTGCAGCAGGCCGGCCAGGCGGCTGTCGGAAAAGCCGCGGCGTTTCAGGTCGCGCCACTCAGAGGCGCCGAGCGAATCCGGCGCGCGCCCGGCCAGCGCCTGCTCGGCGCGCAGGATTTCTGCGATTTGCTCCAGAAACCACGGGTCTATGCCTGTCCATTCATGCGCCTGTTCCAGGCTCGCGCCGCCGCGCAATGCGTCGGCCAGATGCCACAGGCGCTGCGACGACACGCCCTGCGTCAGGCGTTCGCGCAACTCCGCCGTGTCGTAGTTGCCGCGGCTGTCGAGGCCGTCGCTGCCGGTTTCAAGGCTGCACAGCGCCTTTTGCAGCGATTGCTGAAAGGTGCGCCCGATGGCCATGACCTCGCCGACCGACTTCATCTGCGTGCCGAGGCGGTCTTCGGCCTGCGGAAACTTCTCAAACGCAAAGCGCGGGATTTTGGTAACCACATAGTCTATCGTCGGCTCAAAGGAGGCCGGCATCGCGCCGCCGGTGATTTCGTTTTGCAACTCGTCCAGCGTGCAGCCGACCGCGAGTTTGGCCGCGACCTTCGCAATCGGGAAGCCGGTCGCCTTGGAGGCCAGCGCCGACGAGCGCGACACGCGCGGGTTCATCTCGACGATGACCAGGCGCCCGTCGCCCGGATGCACCGCGAACTGCACATTGGAGCCGCCGGTGTCCACGCCGATTTTCCGCAGCACCGCGATGGAGGCGTCGCGCATGCGCTGGTATTCCTTGTCGGTCAGCGTCAGCGCCGGCGCCACCGTGATGGAGTCGCCGGTGTGCACGCCCATCGGGTCGAGGTTCTCGATGGAGCAGACGATGATGCAGTTGTCGTTGCCGTCGCGCACGACTTCCATCTCAAACTCCTTCCAGCCCAGCAGCGACTCTTCAAGCAAAACCTTGCCCACCGGCGACAAGTCCATGCCGTGGCGCGCAATTTTCTCAAACTCATCAGCGTCGCGCGCGATGCCGCCGCCGCTGCCGCCGAGCGTGAACGAGGGCCGGATGATGGTCGGAAAACCGAGCGACGGCTGCGCCCGCCGCGCCTCTTCCCAACTGCCGACCAGCACCGATTTCGCCGACTCGAGGCCAATCTCGTCCATCGCCAGGCGAAAGCGCTCGCGGTCTTCGGCCATGTCAATCGCGTCGCGCCCGGCGCCTATCAGTTCCACGCCGAAGCGTTCCAGCACGCCCTCGCGCGCGAGGTCAAGCGAGCAGTTCAGCGCGGTCTGCCCGCCCATCGTCGGCAGCAGCGCGTCGGGCCTTTCCTTTTCCATGATGGCGGCGACGCTGCGCCATTCCACCGGCTCTATGTAAATGGCGTCGGCGCTGTCGGGGTCGGTCATGATGGTCGCCGGGTTGGAATTGACCAGCACGATGCGGTAGCCCTCTTCGCGCAGCGCCTTGCACGCCTGCATTCCTGAATAGTCAAACTCGCACGCCTGGCCGATGACAATCGGGCCTGCGCCGATAATCAGGATGCTTTCAATGTCGGTGCGCTTCGGCATCAGCGGCGCGCCTGCTGCGTTCCTTGTTTAGTTCCTTGTTCCATAAGTGCGGCGAACTGCCCGAACAGGCCCGACACATCGTGCGGGCCGGGGCTGGCCTCGGGATGGCCCTGAAAGCCGAACGCCGGTTTCTCGGTGTGGCGTATCCCTTGCAGCGTGCCGTCAAACAGCGAGCGGTGCGTCGCGCGCAAATCGCCAGGCAAACTGGCCTCATCAACGCAAAAGCCGTGGTTCTGGCTGGTAATCAGCACCCGTCCGCTGTCCATCTCCAGCACCGGATGGTTGGCCCCGTGGTGGCCGAATTTCATCTTCTGCGTGCGCGCGCCGCAGGCAAGCCCCAGCAACTGGTGGCCGAGGCAAATGCCGAACACCGGCAGGCCGGCTTCAAGCAGTTCACGGATGGCTGCAATGGCGTAATCGCACGGCTCCGGGTCGCCCGGCCCGTTTGACAGAAACACGCCGTCGGGGCGGCGTTCAATCACCTCGCGCGCGGGCGTCGTCGCCGGCACGACCTCAACGCGGCAGTCGTGTTCGCTCAGCATTCGCAAAATGTTGCGCTTGATGCCGAAGTCGTAGGCGACGACCGACCAGCGCGCCTCGCCGGCGGCGGCATAGCCGCTGTCGGGGCGCCACGCGCCCTGCTCCCAGCGGTAGGTTTTGTCGGTCGTCACCTGCGACGCGAGATCCATGCCTTTCAGGCCGGCGAACTCGCCGAGGGCGGCGGCGGCGTGCTCGCGCCCGACCGATTCATCAAACAGCACGCCGTTCATCGCGCCGAAACGCCGCAGATGGCGCGTCAGCCGCCGCGTGTCCATGTCGGCGGCGGCGGTGATGCCGCGGCGCGACAGCCAGGCGCCGAGGCCGCCGCGGCTGCGCCAGCTGCTGGCGCGCGCCGGCACATCGCGCACCACCAGGCCCGCCGCGTGGATGCGCGCCGCTTCGTCGTCTTCGTCGTTGACGCCGGTGTTGCCGATGTGCGGGCAGGTCAGGGTGACAATCTGGCGGGCGTAGGACGGGTCGCTGACTATCTCCTGATAACCCGTCATCGCTGTGTTGAAAACCACCTCGCCGACGCTGCACCCGGCATGGCCGATGGAGCGCCCTTGCAGCAGGGTGTCGTCTTCCAACAGCAGAAACGCGGACTTTGTCATGGCAACGGGAACGGGGCGGGGGCGGGCGTTCAGTATAAGCGCCGCCGCCGCCGCTGGCAACGCATTGTTTGCGCGCGAGGCGCCTTCAGGCGTCCGTCATCGGCAGCACTTCGGCGATGTCGCGCGCCCGGGCGAGGCACATCAGCAACCGCTCAAGGCCCGCCGCCACGCCGGAGCATTCGGGCAGGCCGCGCCCGCCGGGGCGTTCCAGCGCGGCCAGAAAGCGCTCGTCCGGCGGCGCTGCGGCGAGGCCGAGACGGGCGCGGCGCGCGTTGTCGGCGGCGAAGCGCGCGCGGTAATCGGCGGCTGCGGTCAGTTCCTGAAAGCCGTTGGCGAGTTCCATGCCGCCGTAAAAGACTTCAAACCGCTGCGCGCAGCCCCGCTCCGAGATGCGTGCATACGACGCCTGGCGCGCCGGAAAGTCATAGACGGCGGTCAGCGCGTCGCCGCTGAAATGACGGGCGGCCATTTGCGCCAGCAGAAAGTCCAGCGCGTCGTGAGCGTCGCGGCAGTCGTGCAGGCCATGCTCCGCCGCAATAGTTTGCAGGCGTGTGTCATCGTCCGGCGGCGCGACGCCGAAGGCGTTGTGAAACGCATCACGCCAGCAGAGCCGCAGCGGCGCGGCGGGTCGCAGCGGGCGCAGGATTTGCGACAGCAGTTCCAGCGTCTCGTCAAGCAGGCGCAGGTAATCCATGCCGACGCGGTACCATTCCAGCAGCGTGAATTCGGGCCGGTGCAGGCGCCCGCTTTCATCATCCCTGAAAACCGGCCCCAACTGCCAGATGTCGCCGCTGCCCGCCGCCAGCAGGCGTTTCATCTCAAATTCGGGCGATGTCCTGAGCCAGCCGCCGGCGGCGGCGATGCTGCCGATGCCGGCCTCGCTGACCGGCGCGACGACCAGGCACGGCGTCGTCACTTCCGGCACATTGCGCGCGCTGAAAAAGGCGCGGATTTGCGCGACGACCTGCGCGCGCAGCCGCAGGCAACTGGCCGCCGCCGCCAATTACTTCACCCGGCTGACATACTCGCCGCTGCGGGTGTCCACGCGCAGCACTTCGCCTTCCTCGACAAACAGCGGCACCTTGACGACGGCGCCGGTCTCCAGTTTGGCCGGCTTGACGCCGCCGCTGGCGGTGTCGCCGCGCACGCCGGGGTCGGTCTCAACGACCTTCAATTCGACGAAGTTGGGCGGCATCACCGCAATCGGGCGCCCGTTGTAGAGCGTTACGACGCAGACATCCTGCTCGCGCAGCCAGTTCTCGGCGCCGTCCATCGCGGCGGCGTCGGCGGCGTATTGCTCGTAAGTCCCGTTGTCCATGAAATGCCACTGGCCGCCGTCGGTGTAGAGGTAGCCGAGTTCGGTCTCAACCACATCGGCGGCCTCGATGCTCTCGCCCGACTTGAAGGTCTTGTCGATGACGCGCCCGTTCAGCAGGTTGCGCAACTTGACGCGGTTAAACGCCTGCCCCTTGCCCGGCTTGACGAACTCGTTGCCGAGAATCGCGTGCGGCTCGCCGTCCAGCAAGACCTTCAGGCCGGCGCGGAATTCGTTGGTGCTATAATTCGCCATCGTGCCTCCCGACGACAGTTATACCAGCCCGCCGCACACAAGCCAACCGCCGCGACCCGCAAGCGGCATCACCCGCGCCGCCGATTTGTACCGCGCGCTCGGCGTGCCGGCGCGCGCGGCGGACGCCCTCGCGCCGCAAGACTGCGCCGAATTTCCGCTGAAAGCGCCGCGCGCGTGGGTCGCCCGCATCCGCCCCGGCGACGCCGCCGACCCGCTGCTGCGCCAGGTGCTGCCGGTGGCCGCCGAGAGCGCGCAAACCCCCGGCTTCGGCGCCGACGCGGTCGGCGACCTGGCCGCCGGCGCCGGCAACGGCATCCTGCACAAATACCGCCACCGCGTGCTGCTGATGGTTACCGGCGCCTGCGCGATACACTGCCGTTATTGTTTTCGCCGTCATTTTCCGTACCGCGGCCACACGCTGGCCGGGCGCCTTGACGCCGCCGTTGACTACATCGCCGCGCGCCCCGACATTGATGAAGTCATCCTGAGCGGCGGCGACCCGCTGACGCTGGCCAACCGCAAGTTGTTTGATTTGTGCGAACGCCTTGAAGCGGTGGCGCATGTCGCGCGCATCCGCATCCACACGCGGCTGCCGGTGGCGGATCCCGCGCGGATAAATGCCGAATGGCTGGCGTGGTCGAGGCGCCGCCCCAAGCCGTATCTGATGGTGCTGCACATCAACCACCCCGCCGAACTGGATTGCGACGCCGGGCGCGCGGTTGCCGCGATGCGGCACTGGACGCTGCTGAACCAGGCGGTGCTGCTGAAAGGCGTCAACGACGACGCCGACACTCTGGTGCGCCTGAGCCGGCGTTGTTTTGAGGTTGGCGTGCTGCCCTATTACCTGCATTTGCTCGACCGCGTGCGCGGCGCCGCGCATTTTGAGGTGGACGAGGCGGCGGCGCGGCGCCTGATGCGCGAGGTCGCCGCGCGCCTGCCCGGCTATCTGGTGCCGAAACTGGCGCGCGAGACCGCAGGCGCCGCCGCCAAAGACCTTATCGCCTATTAGTGTGCGCGCCGGCGCGCCCGCTGCTGTGCGCGGCGCGTAGCGCGCCGCGCTTGCGGGTGAGCAGCGCCAGCAGCGTCAGCAGCAGCAAAACACCGAGACCGGCGAGGCCGACACTGCCGCTGCCGCCGCCGATGATGGCGGCGATGGGGCCGGCCACCGTATCCACGCGCACCACCTGGCTGGCGCCAACCGGGTCCTTGATGATGCCGTTCATCTCGCCGTCCTCGTCATTCGGGCCGCCGTCCACGACATACAGCACTACGCACAGGTCGCCCGCCGCTTTTTCGCGTTCAAGGTTGCCGTCGGCGTCGCGGTACCGGCTGGAGGCCGTGCCGTCGTCAGTCGGGCAGACGCCGTTTTCGTCCGCCGGCGCAAAGCCGAACTCATTGCCGCCCGGCTCGGCGTCCACCGAGAACTCCTCGGTCTGCGTGCTTTCGGCGCCGCGGTATTTGTACAGCAACAGCGGGGTCGTGCCGGACAGCATCTGCGGCAGCGGGATAATCACCCCCGCGCGGCCCCCCGTCACCGCCTGCGCCTCCGTTGAAGTGTCCACCGCCGGCGCCACGCCGCTGATGTCAAAGTCGTAGGTAACCTCAAAGGGCGTGCTGTCCACCGAGGCCGGCAGGCGCACACTGGGTTCCGACGCGGAGTATTTTTCGTAGTCGTCCATGTAGCCCATGTCGTCGAGATTCTCCTCGTCCGCCAGCGTCGCCGACGAGGCGCGCGCCCGGGTTCTGTCGCCCGCGCTCAACTCGTGCACCGGCAACACCGGACGGATGTGATCCTGCGGGTTGATCATCATTCCCTCCGTGCCGCTCGACACCATCACCGGCAAACCCGGGATGTCCGGATACGGGTCCTGTTCGTTCGGTATGCTGTCGCCATCACGGTCGCCCTCCAGTTCCGCCAACATTCTGCTGCCGCCGACGGTCAGCATCGGCACCACCGGCCAGCTCAGGGTAACCGTCGCAGTCTGCGTCGTGGGGTAGTCGCCCTGCGCGATGGCCGAGGCCGTTACGATTAACGACACGCTGGTTCCGGTCGTCTCGACAAAATCGGCGGGCACATCAAAGCGGGCGGTGATGACCCTCTCGCCCGCCTCGTCGTCCCGCCTGACTTCGCGGATGTTGGCCAGGTGTTCGCTGCCCGCCTCCACGCTGCCGGCGAACAGCACCGGAATCGTCACCTTGTAGTTTGTGCCGCCTTCCTCTACGAGGGTTCTCTCCTCGCTGTCATCGTCTTTTGTCAGCGCCGGACGGCCCAGACTCGGCGCCACGCCCTCAATGAAATAGACGGCCATTTCATTGACCGGCCCGATTTCATAACTGGTGGCGCCCGGAAACCCGGTGTTGCCGGGGTCGCCGGAGTCGTAAGCGCGCGCCTCCGCCGGGTCAATGCGGTAGTTATCCACCGTCTGGGTGTCCGGCGGAAGCGTGCGCGTCAGCGTGGAGGCGTAACTGCGCCGCTCGGCGTCAACCTCCAGTGTCGCGGCGCTGCCGTCGGGAAGCAGAACGGCCAGGTGCGCCGCCGGAAGAGGCACCGGCGCCTCGGCAACCGCCCTGACAAAAATTTCAGTCTCCTCGCGGCGGATAAAGTTGCGCGCCGGCGCCATGTTCACGCGCGGAATGCGCTGAATCCGTTGCTCCGGCAGTCTGCTCGGCGTATCCGCCGTCGCCCAGCCTTCACTGTTGGACGCAAACCAGCCTATGGTGTGCTCCACATTCGGCAGGATGTTCTCAAAATCCACCAGCGCGCAACCGCCGACAATCAGCGGGGCATCGTAATTCGCCGGGAAACGCCCCTCACAGCCGTAACTCTCCGAAATGTTGACATAGCCGCCTGCGTAACCGAAGGTGTCGGAAAGGTAGTAGGCGCGTATGGTCGAGGCGCCGGTGTAGGTCACGCCCAGATGGGAAAGGCGCTCGTTGGCGTTCAATCTGCCGGAGGCGACGAAGGCCGTGTTCCCCCCGGCGCCGCGCGTCAGCGAGACTTGCGGCCTGGACGTGACTTCGTCCAGATGCGGCCTGGTCCCGAACATTGCCGCTTCTGCGGCGTCCGTGATGCCGTCGCCATCGCTGTCCTTGAGCACATCGTGCAGCATCAGCACTGACAGAAACTCGCCGAGCGCACCCGGAGCAGCCTCACGATTGTAAACATATCCCTCTCTCTCCGGGTCATATGACCGCCTGCCATTCCACCTGTTCGCGACACTCCGGGCATTGTATGTCAGCCACAGGGTCTCCTCGCCGGTTCTTACCGGGCGCTGCAATTCAATGACCACGACTCCCGTGCCGATTGTGCTGCCGCCGAAAGATTCAAGGCGCACGCTCTCAACGGGGATCGGCGTCGCATCCCTGTCGGGCGAATTAATCCCGATCCGGAAGCCTCCGCAGCTTCCTTCTTCCTCCCGCGGCGGCTCCTGAAGCTCTTCGGGCAGAGTGGTGCAATCCGCCAGCAAGGTGTCGGAATCAGGCACATCATGGAAAGTCTCCGTATCAATGTCCCTCTCCCGAATTTGCGCCGGCGCACTCAGCACCGCATACAGACGCTGTGCACCGGTTCCGAAGGCGATGCGCGTGTCATCCTGCGGAAAATGCAGCGTGCCGCTGTTGGCGGGGATAACAAAAGTCCAGGTGGCGGTGTCCACGATGCGCCCGGCGCTGTCGCCGCTCAAGTCGGTGTGCTCACTCAAAGTGATGGTAAAGGTCTCGGTGCTCTCGGCAAGATTGTCCTGCAAGACTGTGCCGCCAATGTTGAGACTGTGAGTGCGGGGGCTGAAAACGGCGGAGGCCGTCCGAACCCTGGCATCCAGGCGCGTGTTGATAGGCGGGGTAATGAAGTAATCGTAGCCGCTGGCTCCGCTCTCCCTGTCAACAGCGTCACCTCCCGTCCGCCATGAAATATAACTGTAATTCGGGCGAACAGCGTTCGTGAACCTGATGTGGAAACTGAAGCCGGAACCTTCCGGCACAGTCACCATTTGCTCTCCGGTGATTTCGACCTTGGAGAAGGTGGTGGAAAAGTGATCGGGAATAATCGGTATGATGACAGTTTCAGTATCAAAAACATGACCGTCTTGCATTAACACGTTTCCGCTGGTTGTGCCGTATTCAATAATACGGACATCTATGTTCCGGTAGTCGTCAACGATATCATCAGCAGCCGTAATGATGATGCTGGCGCGGCTGGTGCCGTTGCTGAGAAAACTGAGAGTTCCCGTGCCATCGACAGCGGATCGCTCTCTGGATGTGTCATCATAACTGATGCTGATATCGTCATCACCGGTAAGGAAATCAACGCCGCCGAACTGCACCACCACAGCCGTATCCCTGCTCGCCGACGGGGTGCCCAGAAACTCGACGGTAAGGGTGGTGCTGCTGCCCTCCTGCAAAAAGGCCGGCGGGTTGAAAAACTGGGCAAAGGCAATCTCTCCGCTGGGGCGAATCTCCTCGGTGTAGGGAGTGTTGTTAAAAACCAGGCTGTATTCGTCGGTGCCGCCCGTGTTTCCGTCCAGGTCGGTGTGGCCGACAATCCGGTAGGTGACGGTGTCGCTGCTTGCCTCCGCCACACCGTCACGCAGAATCGGAAACTCGACCTCGACATAGCCCGGCTGCGGTATTACAGCGGGCATTGTGATACGGGCCCTGTTGTTGGCGGTGAGGGCGCCTTCTGCGGAAGATGCGCCGACGCTATAGGTGAAGTCGGGGCTGATATCCCCGCCGGTAATTGCATCGCCCCCGAGTTCCACCTCGACGATGCTGTCCGCCACGCGCCGCTCGCCGGCAAGGTTCAGGCGGAATGTGAACACGCCGGGATTGGGATCGAAGGGCGCTCCGAAGCCTCTTTCAGCCAACGGGTAGCGGCTGCCCGGATCCTCGATGCCGAGCCGGGTAATAAAAGCCCTTGATTTGCCCCTGTTGGCGGCAATCTGGACACTCATGCGCAACCTTTGAACCGAGCGTCCTGCGGCATCGCCGCCGGAATCGGTATGATCGGTCAGTGCAAAAGTGATGGTCTGGGTGCCTTCCCGGCTGTCATCGTCCCTGATGTTAAGCACGACGGTTGCGGTGGAATTGCCGACAGGAACACTAAAAACCCCCCTGCGCTGTGAGTCAAGACGGGATGATCTCCCCAGCCCTGCGTAGGTTGCCCCATCCCCGTAGCCCATGTGGTACTGCGCCTCTCCCCTTTCGTCGTTCTCCTGGGTAGGGGCAGCGGCGTCGCCCGCGAACTGGATGGTAACCAGGCTGTCGCTCGTGCGCGGAACAGCATCAACAAACTCGACAGTGATGGTGACGGCGCTCCCTTCCTCCACCACATCCGGTGAAACATCGGAGATATAGACATGCGACTGCGCGTGCGCCGAATTCGCGCCGGCCACCAGCCACGCGGCGGCAATCATCGTGAACGCGCAGGACGCGCGCAGAAACCGGAAACAACGGGCAGACAAACCCGCGAGCAGAAAATTCATTGTTCGCACCTCAAACTCGCAAAAACAGGTGGTGATAAAGCCTGTGCAATCCGGGC
>RKSI01000145.1 GCA_007570905.1 Gammaproteobacteria bacterium | reverse complement strand
TCGCTGAAAGCATCGTGCAAATCCAGCACCCAGGCGATGCCGCCGGTCATGCCGGCGCCGAAGTTCAGCCCGGTGGCGCCGAGCACCGCGACGACGCCGCCGGTCATGTATTCGCAGCCGTGGTCGCCGAGGCCCTCGGCGACGGCGACGGCGCCGGAATTCCTCACCGCAAAGCGCTCGCCGGCGCAGCCCGCGGCGAACAACTTGCCGCCGGTGGCGCCGTAAAGACAGGTGTTGCCGACGATGACGCTGTCGCGCGACACGGTGGCGGCGCCCGGCGGCGGGCGAATCACAATCTCGCCGCCGGCCATGCCCTTGCCGACATAATCGTTGGCGTCTCCTTCGAGGTAAAGGTGCACGCCGCCGGCGTTCCACGCGCCGAAACTCTGCCCGGCGGTTCCTTTCAGGAAGATTTTGACGGGCGCGCCGGCCATGCCGTCGTTGCCGTGACAGCGCGCGACCTCGCCGGAAACGCGCGCGCCGATGGAGCGGTTGACATTGGTGATGGCGTAATGGAACTCGCCGCCGCGCTTGTGCGCGATGGCGTCGCGCATGTCGGCGGCCATGCGCTCGGCAAGTTCGCCCTTGTCGAACGACGGGTTGTCCGGCGCGCGGCAGAAGCGCGGCTTGTCGTCGGCGACGCCGCCGTCGTCGAGCACCGGCGACAGGTCGAGCGCGGCGCGCCTGCCAGTGCGCCCTTCGGCGACGCGCAGCAGGCCGGTGCGCCCTGTCAATTCCTCGAGTTTGCGCACGCCGAGCGCCGCCATCCACTCGCGCGCCTCGCGCGCGACGAACAAAAAGTAATTCCTGACCATGCCGGCCTGGCCGATGAAGTGGTCGCGCCTCAGCACCTTGTTTTGCGTGGCGACGCCGGTGGCGCAGTTGTTCAGATGGCAGATACGCAGGTATTTGCAGCCGAGCGCGACCATCGGCGCGGTGCCGAAACCGAAGCTGTCGGCGCCGAGTATCGCGGCCTTGACCACATCCAGCCCGGTTTTCAGGCCGCCGTCGGTTTGCAGGCGCACCTTGTGGCGCAGGTTGTTGGCGCGCAGCGCCTGGTGCGTCTCCGGCAGCCCCAGTTCCCACGGCGCGCCGGCGTACTTGATGCTCGTCAGCGGGCTGGCGCCGGTGCCGCCGTCGTAGCCGGAAATCGTGATGAGGTCGGCGTAGGCCTTGGCGACGCCGACGGCGATGGTGCCGACGCCGGCCTCGGCGACGAGTTTGACCGACACCAGCGCCTGCGGATTGACCTGCTTCAGGTCGAAGATCAACTGCGCGAGGTCTTCTATGGAATAGATGTCGTGGTGCGGCGGCGGCGAAATCAGCGCGATGCCCTCGTTGGCGTAGCGCAGTCTGGCAATCACGCCGTTGACCTTGTGGCCCGGCAACTGCCCGCCCTCGCCGGGCTTGGCGCCCTGCGCGATCTTGATTTGCAGCACCTCGGCGTCGGTCAGGTAATGCGGCGTCACGCCGAAGCGCCCCGACGCCACCTGCTTGATTCTCGACGAGCGCGCGGTGTTGAAGCGCGCCGGGTCCTCGCCGCCCTCGCCGGAATTGGAGCGCCCGCCGAGGCCGTTCATCGCCTCGGCCAGCGCCTCGTGCGCCTCCGGCGACAGCGCGCCGAGCGACATGCCGGCGGTGTCAAAGCGCCGCACGATGTCGGCCTCCGGCTCGACTTCGTCCAGCGGCACGGGCTGCGCGGCGGTCTGCAATTCCAGCAGGTCGCGGAAGACTATCGGCGGGCGCCGGTTGACCAGATTGGCGAACACCTTGTAGTCGCCGTAGTCGCCGCCCTGCACGGCGCGGTGCAGGCTCTGCACGACATCGGGGTTGAAGGCGTGGTATTCGCCGCCGTGCACATACTTCAGCAGCCCGCCCTGTTGCAGCGGCCTTTTCATGTTCCACGCCCGCCACGCCAGTTTCATCTGGTCGTCTTTCAGGTCGGCGAAGCGCGCGCCCTGCAGACGGCTGACGCTGCCCCTGAAACACAGGCCGGTGACTTCGTCGTGCAGGCCGACAATCTCGAACAACTGCGCGCCGCGGTAACTGGCGATGGTTGAAATGCCCATCTTGGAGATGATCTTGTACAGCCCCTTGTTGATGCCGGCGCGAAACGCCGTCGCCAGCGCGTCGGGCGCGATGTCGGCGGAAATCTCGCCGCTGCGCTGCATTCCGGCGAGGCTCTGAAACGCCAGGTACGGGTGCACCGCGGTGGCGCCGTAGCCGATGAGCGCGGCGAAATGGTGCGGGTCGCGCGCAAAGCCGGTCTCGATGACGAGGTTGGCGCCGCAGCGCAGGCCGTCGCCAATCAGGCGGTGGTGCACGGCGCCGCAGGCGAGCAGGCTGTGCACCGGCAGTTTGCCGCGCTCTATGCCGCGGTCGGACAGCACCGCCAGCACCACGCCGTCGTCGCGCACCGCCGCGGCGACCTCGCCGCACAGGCGCTCGATGGCGCCGCGCAGGTCTTCGTTGTCGTCGGCATTCAGGTTGAAAACGCGGTGCGGGTGGTCCTGCTGCTCCAGCAGTTTGGAGAACTTGTATTCGGACAGCACCGGCGAATCGATCATCAGGCGCCCGGCGTGTTCCGGCAATTCCTCAAACGGGTTGGCGTCGCGCCCGAACGAGGTTTCAAGCGACATCACGATGCGCTCGCGCAGCGGGTCTATCGGCGGGTTGGTCACCTGCGCGAACTGCTGGCGGAAGTTGTCGAACAGCGACCGCACCTCGCGCGACAGCACCGGCAGCGGCGTGTCGTCGCCCATGGAGCCGACCGCCTCCTGGCCTGCGCGCGCCAGCACCTTCAGCACCTGGTCTTTCTCCTCGAACGACAGGCCGAACATCTTCTCGTGCGCCCGCAGTTGCTCGTCGCCGAGCGGCTTGCCGACCAGCGGCTCCTCGGCGGTGAAGCCGGTCAGCCGCCGCACGCGCCGGTCAACCCAGCGGCGGTACGGATGGCGGTTTTTCAGGCGCTCGTCGATGACCGCCGGCAGCAGCAGTTCGCCGCTGCGCGTGTCCGCCGCCATCATCTCGCCCGGCTTCAGCCGCCCCTTGGCGGCGACATCTTGCGGCGCGTAGTCATAGACGCCGATTTCCGACGCCAGCGTGATGTGGCGGTCGCCGGTGATGACATAGCGCGCGGGCCGCAGGCCGTTGCGGTCCATCGTGCAGGCGGCGTGGCGGCCGTCGGTCAGCACGATGCCCGCCGGCCCGTCCCACGGCTCCATGTACATTGTGTTGTATTCGTAAAACGCCTTCAGGTCCGGATCCATGTCGGTTACATTCTGCCACGCCGGCGGAATCAGCAGGCGCATCGCGCGGAAGATGTCCATGCCGCCCATCATCAGAACTTCAAGCATGTTGTCGAGGCTGCACGAATCGGAGCCTTCCGCCGACACCAGCGGCTGCCATTGCGACAAATCTGGCAGGTGCGGACTGTGCAGTATGTGCGCGCGCGCCTGCGCCCAGTGGCGGTTGCCGCAGATGGTGTTGATCTCGCCGTTGTGCGCGAGAAAGCGGAACGGCTGCGCGAGGCGCCATTGCGGCCATGTGTTGGTTGAAAAGCGCTGGTGAAAAACGCAAATTGAGGTTTCAAGCGACCCATCGTTGAGGTCGCCGTAGAACATCGGCAGGTTGTCCGGCATCACCAGGCCCTTGTAGGACAGCGTGCGCGCCGACAGACTGGCGATGTAGAACACCGGGTCAGACGCCGCCAGCGCAAATTCGGCGCGCCGCCGGGCGATGAACAGACGGCGTTCAAAGTCGTCGGTGTCGTTGCCGGCGGTGTCGGCGGCGGTGTCGGCGGCGGTGTCGGCGGCGGTGCCGGCGTTGTTATTTTCAGCGTTGGCGCCGCCGGCGCCGCGCGCGGTGGCGGGGCCGTTGACAAAAATCTGCTCAATGCGCGGCAATGTCGCCAGCGCCTCTTCGCCGCACACCGACGGCTCAACCGGCACTTCGCGCCATCCCGCCACCGTCAGGCCCTCGTCTTGCAGCGTCTGCTCCAGCGTTTTCTTCGCGTGGCGCGCCGCCGCGTCTTCGGTGTTCAGAAACACCAGACCGGCGGCGAACACCGGCGACAGCGAAAAACCGGCCTGCGCCGCCTTGCCGCGCATGTACTCCGCCGGCATTTTCAGCAGCAGGCCGCAGCCGTCGCCGGTCTTGCCGTCCGCCGCGACCGCGCCGCGGTGGGTCAGACGCCCGAGCGCCTGAATCGCGGTCGCCACCAGCCAGTGGCTGGCGCGCCCGTCCATCTGGGCAATCAGGCCGAAGCCGCAGTTGTCTTTCTCAAATTCGGGCCGGTACAGGCCGCCGCGCGGTGTCTCTCGCATGTCTCGTCTGTTGTATTAATGTACGGGTCAGGGCCATATTCCCAATTATACCGCCGGGCGGCAAAAATACCGGCGGAAATATCATCGGGAATATCACCGGAAAGGCCGGATTTTAATTGAAAATGACCCGGTTCAGCGGAGAAATTGCAAGTGGGTGAGATAACAGTGAAATGTTTCCGATGAACGGTTATTCGCGCGTTGCGGCGCGCCGCCTCGCGGCGCGGCGGGCGGGCAGCGCGAGCAGCAGCAGCGCCATAAGCCCGAGCGGGTCAAAGGCGCCGCTGTGGGGGCGTCCGCCGCCGGCGGCGCGGCGAATGCCGAGCGGGTCGCGGATGATGCCGTTGACAACGCCGTCGTCATCGTTGGCGCCGCCGTCTTCAATGTGAACCGCGAGACATGCGCCGCTGCCCGGGCC
>RKSI01000197.1 GCA_007570905.1 Gammaproteobacteria bacterium | reverse complement strand
TGCTGCCGGCGCCGACGCTGGCGCTGCCGGCGCTGGCCTGCGTCAATGTCCACACCTCGCTGCTGCCGCGCTGGCGCGGCGCCGCGCCGGTCGCCCGGGCGATTGAGGCGGGCGACGAACAAAGCGGCGTCAGCCTGATGCAGATGACCGAACAACTCGACGCAGGCCCCGTCATCAGCCGCCGCCGGTGCGCGATTGACGACGGCGACACCGCCGCCGCGCTGGCGCGCAAACTGGGCGAACTGGGCGCGGGCATGGTCGGCGGGTTTCTGGAACAACTGGCCGCCGACGCCGCGCAGGCTCTCGCCGCCGAGCCGCAGCCGCGCGACGGCGTGTGCCATGCCGCGAAACTGACCAAGCGCGAGGCATGGATAGACTGGCGCGAGCCGGCGGCGGCCATCGCGCGCAAGGTGCGCGCGCTGAACCCGTGGCCGGTGGCGCAGGGGCGCCTTGGCGAACAGGTGCTGCGTATCTGGCGGGCCGAGGCGTGCGCCGGCGGCGGCGCGCCGGGGCGGGTGGTGGAAGCGTCGCCGGCGCCGGTCGTCGCCTGCGGGAGCGGCGCGCTGCGGCTGCTGTCGGTGCAGTTGCCGGGCGGCAAGCCGGTCAGCGGCGCCGCGTTCGCCAACGGCCACCGCGTCGCCGGCGGGTCTTTCGAGCCGCAGCCGCCGGCGGCCTGAACGCCGGATTGAACGGTGTCCCGAACGCGGCCCGAACGCGGATTGGGCGGCGGATGGATTGGGTGCTGTTATAATCCGCGTCGTCATGTTGTCCGCCGGTTTTAGATTGTTCGCGGTGCTGCTGCTGGCGCAGGCCGCATTTGGCCAAGAGGGCGCGGGCGACGCCGCGCCCGCCGCCGGGGCCGACGACGGCGGCATCACCCTCGCCGGCATTGAACCAACTGAGCGCGACGGCTTCATCCGCTTCAGCGCGCAGGCCGACTACCGGTTGCCGGCGGCGCTGATTGCGGCGATGAACCGCGACACGCAACTGGTGTTCGTCACGCAGATACAGGTGCTCGCCGAACGCCGCGTTCTGTCGTCCTTTCTGCCCGCCCGCAAAATCGCCCGCCTGCAACTGCGCCGGCGCATCGGCTACCACTCGCTGACGCGCAAATACATCGTGGACGACCTGACCTTCGCCAGGCAGGCGGCCTTCAACTCGCTCGACGACGCGCTCGACCACCTCGGCCGCCACCGCGACATCAGCGTCATTGAAAAGGCGCTGGCGGCGGGGTCGGGCGCCACGCATGTCCGCGTCCGGGTCAAGTTGTCGCGCACCGAATTGTCGCTGCCGATGCAGGCGCAAAGCCTGCTGCCGGACTGGTGGCTGGCCTCGGACTGGTACCAGTGGGCGCTGTAACCGCAAGCGCGGCGCCCGTCTTCGCCGCGCGCTGATTGCGGCGCCCGCCGGCGGCGGCAAACCGGCGCGGCACGGCGGCACGGCGGCACGGCGCAAACACGATGAAAGTCATCATTCTCGGGGCCAACCACTTCGGCGCGTCGCTGGCGCTGAGCCTGATTGAGGAAGACAACGATGTCACGCTGATAGACGAGAACCCCGCGCGCCTGCACGACATCCAGCACCGCTTTGACCTGCGAACCATCGTCGGGCGCGGCTCGCACCCGGATGTGCTGCAGCGCGCCGACGCCGACGACGCCGATGTGCTGATTGCGCTGGCCGAGGAGGACGAGGTCAACATCATCGCCTGCCGCATCGCCCACACCATCTACAACATTCCGACCAAGATTGCGATGGTCAGGACGCGCGCCTATCTCGACGAGCGCGAACGGCTGTTTGGCGGCGACGCGATACCGATTGATGTGCTGGTCAGCCCGGAGCAGGTGGTGTCGCGCAACATCAGCCTGCTGATAGACCACCCCGGCGCGCTGCAAATCGCCGAATTCGGCGGCGGGCGCCTGCAACTGGTGTGCGCCGTGGCGCGCGAGGGCGGGCGCCTGCCGGGGCGGCGCATGGACGAACTGCCGCAGATACTGCCCGGCCTGCCGATGCGCATCGCCGCCTTTTATCGCGGCGACCGCGCCGTTTTCCCGGACGGCGACACGCGGCTGCAAGCCGGCGACGAAGTGTTTTTCATCGCCCCGAGCGGGCAGATGGACGAGGTTACCGGGGCGCTCGGCTGGAAGGAAAAGCCCTACCGCAGAATCATCATCGCCGGCGGCGGCCACATCGGTTCGCACCTGGCCGAACTGCTGCAGGGCGGCCACCATGTCAAACTCATCGAGGCCGACGAGCAGCGCGCGCGGCTGCTGGCCGAGCGCCTCGACCGGGTGGTGGTGCTGCACAACAACGCCACCAGCGAGGCCGTGCTGCTTGAGGAAAACATCGCCCACACCGACATGTTCTGCGCGCTGACCAGCGACGACGAGGACAACATCCTGTCGGCGATGCTGGCGAAGCAACTCGGCGCGCGCAAGGTGCTGGCGCTGGTTAACCGCTCGAGTTATGTGGAGATGGTGCGCCGCAGCCGCGTCGGCATAGACATTCCGCTGTTCGCGCAGCAGGCGTCGCTCGGCCAGTTGCTGCGCCACCTGCGCAAGGGCGACACCGTGGCGGTGCATTCGCTGCGCCGCGGCCAGGCCGAGGCGCTGGAAATCGTCGCCCATGGCGACGCCCGCACATCGCATGTCGTCGGGCGCAGCATCGGGCGCCTGCGGCTGCCGCCGGGCGCGGTCATCGGCGCCGTCGTGCGCGGCGAGGAGGTCTTGATGGCGTCGCGCGAACTGGTCATCGAGTCGGACGACCATGTCGTGATTTTCGCCGACAGGAAAAAGCGCATTCCCGACATCGAGAAACTGTTTCAGGTCAGCGCGACCTTTCTGTGATGCATCTGCTTCCGGTTCAGCGCGTGCTGGGCATTTTGCTGATGTTGTTCAGCCTGACGATGCTGGCGCCGGCGGCGGTGGATTTGTGGTACCGCGAGAACAGCGCGGCGCCGTTCGGCGTCTCGTTCGGCGTCATCCTCGCCGCCGGGCTGCTGGCGTGGCTGCCGGCGCGCCGCCGCCGCGCGGCGCTCAACCTGAAAGAGGCGTTTTTGATTGTGGTGCTGGCGTGGGCCATCCTGTGCGCCGCCGCCGCGCTGCCTTTCTGGCTGCTGCCGCGCCCCGGCCTGGCGCTGCACGACGCCGTTTTTGAGGCCGTCTCCGGCCTCACGACGACCGGCGCCACGGTCCTGCAAAACCTCGACTCGCTGCCGCGCGCGGTGCTGTTTTACCGCCAGTTCCTGCAGTGGCTGGGCGGCCTCGGCATCATCGTCATCGCGATAGCAATAGCGCCGGTGCTCGGCATCGGCGGCATGCAGTTGTACCGCACCGACCTGCTGTCCACCGCGCGCGACACCAAGTTGATGCCGCGCATCGGCGACACCGCGCGCGGCCTGCTGAACATCTACCTGCTGCTGACCGCGCTGTGCGCCGCCGCCTACTGGCTGGCCGGGATGTCGGCGTTTGACGCGGTGGCGCACGGCTTCTCGACGATGGCCATCGGCGGCTTCTCGACGCACGACGCCAACCTCGGCCACTTCGCGGAGCAGCCGGCGGTGCTGGTCGTCGCGATGGTGTTCATGCTGGTCGCCGGCATGAATTTCAGCCTGCACTTCATCGCCTGGCGGCGGCGTTCGCTGCTGGCATACTGCAAAGACACCGAGTGGACGGTGTTTCTGTCGGTGGTCGGCGTGGTCGCGCTGGTGACGGTCGCCTACCTGCTGGCGGCGGGCGAAGACGACGCCGCCGATTCGGTGCTGCTGGGCGCCTTCCATGCCGTCTCCATCACGACGACCACCGGCTTCACCGCGGCGCCGCACCACCTGTGGCCGGGGTTTGTGCCGATGCTGCTGCTGTTTGCGAGTTTCATCGGCGGCTGCGCCGGCTCCACCGGCGGCGGCATGAAGGTCATCCGTTTCTGGCTGCTGCTGAAACAGGGGCTGGGTGAGATGGCGCAACTCGTTCATCCGGACGCGCAGTTGCCGGTCAAGGTCAACCACAAGGCGCTGGACGCCAAAGTCGTGCGGGCGGTGTGGGGGTTTTTCTCGGCATATGTCGGCTCGCTCATCCTCATTTATCTGCTGCTGATGGGCGCCGGGCTGGACCAGGAAACCGCCTTTTCAGCGGCCGCCGCGGCCATCAACAACCTGGGCCCGGGGCTTGGCGAGGTCGCGCACCACTACACCGGCCTGAACGCCTTCTGCAAGTGGGTTTTGTCGTTTTCAATGCTGCTCGGGCGGCTGGAAGTGTTTGCGCTGCTGATTGTTTTTACGCCGATGTTCTGGCGCAAATAACGCGCCGGGATAGACCGGCGGGCCGATGATGTAGTATCCTTGCCATTGCGGCCCCGCCGAGGCGGGGCGTTTGTCATTTATTTCAACCATCAACTTCATGGAGAACCAGGGGAGAACACAGTGAACAAGAATTTCAAATTGAAAAAGTCGAGCAAACTTGTTTCTGCGGCGCTGGCGGGCGGCCTCGCCGTCACCGGGGCCGCCGCCGCCGAAGAGAACGTGTTTGCCGCGAGCGAACTGCCTTCCGGCTACATGGTGGCCGACGCCCACGGCGGCGAAGGCAAATGTGGCGAGGGCAAGTGCGGCGAGGGCGAACGCATGGAAGGCAAGCACGGCGAAGGCAAGTGCGGTGAGGGCAAATGCGGCGAAAGCGGCTTTTTCCAGTCCATCATGGAATTCTTCGGCATGGGCAGGGACCACGCTGAAGGCAAGTGTGGCGAGGGCAAATGCGGCGAGGGCAAATGCGGCGAGGGCAAATGCGGCGAGGGCAAATGCGGCGAGGGCAA
>RKSI01000211.1 GCA_007570905.1 Gammaproteobacteria bacterium | reverse complement strand
ACCGGAAACAACGGGCAGACAAACCCGCGAGCAGAAAATTCATTGTTCGCACCTCAAACTCGCAAAAACAGGTGGTGATAAAGCCTGTGCAATCCGGGCAACCCGCATCAGAATTGCCCGGTCTCGCCAGAATTGCCGCCCATAATACCACACCCCGAAAACCACCCGACACCGCGCGGCGGCGCGCCCCATCAAGGCGCCAGCATCATCCGCGCCCAGTACCACGCCACCACCGCGACCACCGGAATCACCAGCAGGTTCAGCACGAAGCCGGCGCGTATCATCTCGTGCATTTGCACATAGCCTGAGCCGAAGACAATCGCGTTCGGCGGCGTCGCCACAGGCATCATGAACGCGCAACTGGCGGCTATCGCGGTAACCAGCACGACCGGTATCGGGTCCAGGCCGAGCGCCGCGGCGAGCGCCGCGAAAATCGGCACCAGCGCGGTCGTCGTCGCGGTGTTGGAAGTGAACTCGGTCAGAAACACCACCAGCCCGGCAATCGCCAGGATGATGACAAACTCCGGCAAATTGCCGAGCACCGCCGCCTGCGCGCCGATGATGGAATCCACGCCGTTGGCCTTGATGGCGCGCGCCAGCGCGATGCCGCCGCCGAACAGCAGCACAATCTCCCACGGCAGGCGTTTGGCCGTGTCCCAATCCATCGTAAAGCGCCGCCCGCCCGCCGGCAGCGTGAACAGCAGCATCGCCGCGAGCATCGCGATGCCGGCGTCGGACAGCCCGGCCAGCGGCCTGACCGGGCCGGACGCCAGCGTTATCTCAATGCCCTGCAGCAGCGGGCGCGTCATCCACAGCATCACGACCAGCGCGAACACGAACAGCGTAATCCAGCCGCCGCGCTCAATCGGCGGCAGCGCGTGCAACTGTTGTTTCAGAATCTCGCGGCTTTTCGCAATCGGCTCGGTCGGCAGGCGGAAAACCACGCGCGTCAGCACCAGCCAGGTCAGCGGCACCATCGCCAGCGTAACGGGCAGCGCGATGAACAGCCAGTCGGCGAAGCCGATGGCGCGCGCGTCGCCGAAAGTGTCCTGGATGAAACTGGAGGCGAAGGCGTTGGGCGCGGTGCCTATCAGCGTCGTGATGCCGCCGAGGCTCGCGGCGTAGGCGATGCCGAGCATAGTGCACACCGCGAACGGCCTCGCGTCCACGCCCTCCCTGTGCTGCTGCTCCAGCAGCGCGACGACATTGGCCGCAATCGGCAGCATCATCGCCGTCGTCGCGGTGTTTGAGATGAACGCGCTCAGCACCGAGCAAATCAGCATGAAGCCGAACACCAGCCGCCCCGGCTTGTCGCCCATCAGCGACAGTATCAGCAGCGCGACGCGCCGGTCCAGCCCCCAGCGCTGCATGGAAAGGCCGATGATGAAGCCGCCCAGCAGCAGGAAGATGATGTGCGAGCCGTAGGCCGCCGCCGTCGTCCGCACATCAATAATGTCAAACAGCGGAAACAGCACCAGCGGCAGCAGCCCGGTGATGGCGACATGCACCGCCTCCAGAAACCACCAGATGGCCATCCACACCAGCGCCGCGACGACGGCCTTGCTTGACGCCCGGAAAGGCGCCTCAACGCCGTCAATGCCGATGTAGGTGTCGGGCAGAATGGAATAAACCAGCGCCGCCGCGACCGGCCCGGCGACCAGTGCATACAGTTTGGAGTTCAACTCGGCGGTTCCTTGCGTTTCTGTGCGCGCTCTTGCGCGCGCGCCTGCGCGCCGCGCTGCGGCAAAACAATCGGGCCGGCCGCGGCAAACAAAAGCATTCTCATTGTTTCTTACTCCGTGCGGATGTGCTCTATGTTGCGCCAGGCTTTCGGCAGTTTGCGCCCGCGCCGCCCGCGCGCGCCGGCGTAGTCGGCGAGGTCGGCGAACTTCATTGTCCACCCCCGGCGCCCGGCTTGCAAGCGCAGCGCGCCGCCGTCGCCGATGCACGCCGCGTATCTCAGATATTCGCTGCGCTCTGCAAGGCGCTGCGCCGGGATGCCGATAATCTTGCTGCCCTTGCCGCGCGCCAGTAGCGGCGCATCAGCGGCGGCGACCGCCAGCAGATAGCCTTCGGAGGTGATGGCCGCAATCAGCGACGACGCCCGGTCGGGCACCTTCACCGCCGCCAATGCGCGTGCGCCCGCCGCCGGTTTCATCACCTGCCTGCCGCCGCGCCCGCGCGCCGCCAGTTGCCCCAGCGTCGTCACAAAGCCGTGGCCGAAATCGCTGATGAGCAGGCAGTGTTCGTCGTCCGCGCCCGTCAGCACCGACACGAAGTCGGCGTCGTCGGCGACCTGAAAGCGGCTGCTGAGCGGTTCGCTGCCGCCGCGTCCGGCGGGCAATGTGTGGGCCGGCGCGCTGTAAATGCGCCCGTCGGAGGCGAGGAAATACGCCGTCTGCGCCGAATCGCCGCGCGCCATGTCGCAAAAACGGTCGCCGGAGCGGTAGTCCAGGTCATCCGGGCCGGCGTCGCGGCCTTTCAGCGCGCACACCCAGCCGCGCTGCGACAGCACCACCGTCAGCGGCTCGGCGGCGATGTGCTGCTGCGGCCTGAACGCCTGCGCCGCCGCGCGCTCCACCAGTTGCGTGCGGCGCGCGTCGCCAAACGCGGCGGCGTCGCGCTGCAATTCCTTCTTCACCAGCGTTTTCAGGCGCCGCTCCGACGACAGCAGCAGTTCAAGGCGCCCGCGCTCGGCGCCGAGTTCGGCGAGTTCGGTCTCCACCTTGATCTTCTCAATCCGGTTCAGTTGTTTCAGGCGCATTTCAAGTATCGTGCGCGCCTGGTTTTCGGTCAGGCCGAAGCGCTTTGTCAGCGCCGCCTCCGGCGCCTTGTCGCGGCGCACGATTTGCACCACCTCATCCACATTCAGATGCACCGTCAGCAGCCCCTGCAATATCTCGATGCGCTCGCCGACCTTGTCCAGGCGCCATTGCAGGCGGCGGCGCACTGTTTCCGTGCGAAAGCGCAGCCAGGTCGCCAGCATTTCCTTAAGGTTCATCACCTGCGGCTTGCCGTCCAGGTTGATGACATTGAAGTTGGCGCGGTAGGCGCGCTCCAGGTCGGTGGCGGCGCACAACCACGACATCAGTTCATCGGCGCAGACGCGCCCGCGCGGTTTGATGACGATGCGCACCGGGCGCGCTTCGTCGGACTCGTCGCGCAAATCGGCGATGGCGGCGCGCAAATCGCCCTGCATTTGCGCGAACAACTGCGCCATGACGCGCCCGCCGGACACCTGAAACGGCAGCGAGGTAATCACGATGCGGCGTTTCTCAATCTCAAATGTCGCGCGCATTCGTATCATGCCGGCGCCGCTCTCGTAGAGGCCGCGAATCTCGTCCGGCGTATTGACAATCTCGCCGCCGCCCGGGTAGTCCGGCCCGCGCACGCATTGCAGCAGTTCGGCCATGCCGGCGGAAGGCTTGTCCAGCAACTTGACGCAGGCGGCGGCCACCTCGCCGATGTTGTGCGGCGGGATGTCGGTCGCCATGCCGACGGCGATGCCGGACGCGCCGTTGAGCAGCACATTGGGCAATTTCGCCGGCAGGATTTCCGGCTCGGCCAGGGTGCCGTCGAAGTTCGGGCGCCAGTTGACGGTGCCCTGCCCGAGTTCGTCCAGCAGCGCGTTGCAATACGGCGTCAGCCGCGACTCGGTGTAGCGCATGGCCGCAAACGAGCGCGGGTCGTCCGCCGACCCCCAGTTGCCCTGCCCTTCAACCAGCGGGTAGCGAAACGCGAACGGCTGCGCCATCAGCACCATCGCCTCATAACTGGCGATGTCGCCGTGCGGGTGGTATTTGCCGATGACATCGCCGATGGTGCGCGCCGACTTCTTCGGCTTGGCCGCGGCGTTCAGCCCCAGTTCGGACATCGCATAAACGATGCGCCGCTGCACCGGCTTGAGGCCGTCGCCCAAATACGGCAGCGCGCGGTCGAGAATCACATACATCGAGTAATTCAGATAGGCGCGCTCGGCGAACTCGTGTATCGCCGCGCGCTCGATGCGCGCGCCGCCGCCATTGTTCAGGCCCAGCCTGAGGCTCTTGCCGCGGCCTTTGCCGCGGCCCTTGTTTTGGCCCTCGTTCAGGCCCTTTTCCGAACTGCGGGCGCGGGCGGGCGGCGCCATGTCAGTCGCGGTGGGTCGGCGCCCTGCCGGCGCTCTGGTGCAGCGCCCATTCGCGCTGAAAGACGATGCGGTCGGCGATTTCAATCACCGCCTTCTCAAGCCACAGCGCGGCGCCGCGCCCCGGGCTGTAATCGGCCTCGGCCATGCCGTGCACGCGGTCCTGCTGCTGGAGTTTGTAGGCGCCGTCGAACTTCCTGCGTTCCTGCGGGTTGTACACCGCGAAAGTCCTGCCGCCCCAGTGCTTGACGACCGAAAACACCGGCACATCGCTGGGGCCGTCGGCGATGTAGATCATCTGCTCAAACGGCACGCGGCGCTTGTCGCGGTCTATCCAGTCGTTGACGCTGATGCTTTCCGAGACATTGACGCCCTTGTTAATCTCAAACACCGCGCGCGTCTTGGTCGTGTCTTCCAGCACATAGCCGATGCGCGAGATGCAGCCGCTGTCTTCGTCCTCAAGGAATTCGCAGCCCCAGATGCCGTCCAGATGTTCGGCCAGCGCGCAGCCTTCCACCAGTTTCTTCAGGCCGGTGCTGACGACATAGTGTTCCAGTTTCAATTCGTGGCGGCGGTATTTGGCGTCGTCCAGCAGGCGCCTGATGCGCGGAAAAAACGCCGGCAGGCCCGGGTAAAACTCCAGTTTCGCGCCCAGTTCCTTCAGTCTGGCGTTGGACAAACCCTTGAAGCGGCCATCGGCGGCATAATCAAGAATGTGGTTCAGGTACAGCAGTTCGGTCGTCACCTGGCCGCAGCCGCGCGCCTGATACTGCTGCGGCAGCGCGTTGACCTCGGCCCAGAACGCATCGCCTTCCACGCCGTACTCCTTGAACAGCACATCTTGCATATAGCCCGGAATCAGCGTCTTGTCGAAATCCCAGATCATCGCGATGATGTTCCGCGAGAAGGGCCGCAAGACCATCGGCGGCCCCGATGAGGAAGCGGGCGGCGGCATCACAGTATCTCCACGCGCGCGCCTTCTTTTTCCAGCCAGCGCCTGCGTTCCGGCGAGCGTTTCTTCGCCAGCAGCATGTCCATCAGCGGCAGCGGGTCGCCGTCGCAGGTGAGTTCCATCAGGCGGCGGCTGGCGGGCGCCATCGTGGATTCGCGCAGTTGCGACGGGTTCATCTCGCCCAGCCCCTTGAAGCGGATAACCTGCGCCGCGGCGCGCGCCTTTGCCCCTTTTTCCCCTTTTGCCGCCTTTGCCCCTTTTGCCGCCTTTGTCGCCTTTGCCGGTTCCGCCAGCCTTGCCAGTATCGCATCGCGTTCATTTTCATCCTGCGCATAATAAACGCTTTTGCCGGCGTCAATGCGAAACAGCGGCGGCAGCGCGACGAAGATGCGCCGCGCCTCCACCAGCGGGCGGAAGTGTTTCAGAAACAGCGCCGCCAGCAGCGTTGATATGTGCAGGCCGTCGGAGTCGGCGTCGGCGAGTATGCAAATCTTGCCGTAGCGCAGGCGGCTTAAGTCATCGCTGCCGGGCGCGACATCAATCGCCGTCGCAATGTCGCTGATTTCCCTTGAATCCAGTATCTCGCCGGTGTCGCTCTCCCAGGTGTTGAGTATCTTGCCGCGCAGCGGCAGCACCGCCTGAAACGCCTTGTCGCGGGCCTGCTTCGCCGAGCCGCCGGCGGAATCGCCTTCCACCAGAAACAACTCCGAATCCTCCACATCGCGCGCGAGGCAGTCGGCCAGTTTGCCCGGCAGGCGCGGGCCGGACACCCGCGCGCGCTTGACGCCGCGGCTTTTCTTGCGCGCGCGCGCGTTTTCCAGCACCGCCTCGACCAGCGCCTTGCCGGCGGCGGCGGCCTCGTTCAGCCACAGACTGAACGCATCGCGCGCCAGTTTCTGCACCAGTGCGCCGCCTTCTTTTGACACGAGGCGCTCCTTGGTCTGCCCGGCGAAGCGCGGGTTGTCCATTTTCAGCGACAGCACGAAACCGGCGCCTCGCCAGACATCGTCCGGCATCAGCCGGACGCCGCGCGGCAACAGGCCGTGCAGTTGCGCGAACTCGCGCAGCGCCTCGGTCAGGCCGGCGCGCAGCCCGGCGACATGGCTGCCGCCGCCCGGCGTCGGCACCAGATTGACATAACTCTCGGCGACGGCGGCGTCATCCATGAACCAGTTCAGGCACCAGCGCAGTTCCTGCGCGTCGTCCAGTTCGCGCTCGCCGCAGAAGTCGCGTTCCAGCAGCGCGTCGCCGCCGCAGCGCTCGGCGAAATACTGCGGCAAGCCGTCCTTGTAGCGGCAAGTCCGGATGTCTTTGCCGTCGTCGCCGGTCAGGCGCGTCGTCAGCCCGGCGCACAGCACCGCCTTGGCTTGCAGAAGATGGCTTAGTTTGGCGGTGTCAAACCTTGATGTATCAAAGAAATCCGGGTCGGGCCAGAAGCGGATGTCGGTGCCGGTGGCGCGTTTTTTCAGGCGGCGCAGCACTTTCAGTTTTGATGTCCGGCGCCCGTTCCTGAAATCCATGCCATACACGCAGCCGTCGCGTTTCACCCGCACCTCAAGGCGCGTGGAAAGCGCGTTGACGATGGAAATGCCGACGCCGTGCAGGCCGCCGGCAAAGCGGTACTGCCGGCCCGAGAACTTGCTGCCGGCGTGCAGCGTCGTCAATATCACCTCAACGCCGGGCAGTTTGCGAACCGGGTGCGGGTCCACCGGCATTCCGCGCCCGTCGTCGCTGACACTGACGGAGCCGTCGTCGTGCAGCGCGACTTCCACCCGCGTGGCGTGGCCGGCGAGCGCCTCATCCACGCTGTTGTCTATCGCCTCCTGCACCAGGTGCGTCGGGCTGGAGGTGTCGGTGAACATCTCCGGGCGTTTGCGAACCGGCTCCAGGCCGCCGAGAATCTCAATGTCGGCGGCGTCATAACGCTTGCTGGCGCGGCGTGGCATCGGCGTTGGCGGGGGTTGGGCGGCGGTTCGGTGGCAAGGGTTGCGATAAAGCGGGTATTATCACCGGATTGCCGCCGCAGGGAAACCCGCGACGGCCCGGAACCGCACCATCAGCAAATAATCAGCACGCAGCACCACGCCACCGACCGCGCCGCCATGGACCATGCCGAACTCCTGACGCCCGAAAACAGCGGCGTTGTGTCCGCTCCGGCGGGCGCCGGCAGCGCCGGCATATACCATGCCGAACTCCTGACGCCCGAAAACAGCGGCGTTGTGTCCGCATCGGCGGGCACCGGCAAGACCTGGCTGCTGGTGTCGCGCATCCTGCGCCTGCTGCTGGATGGACGCGCGCCCGCCTCCATTCTCGCCATCACCTTCACCAACAAGGCCGCCGACGAGATGCGCGAGCGCCTGATGACGCGGCTGCTGCAATGGAGCACCGCGACGGCGGACGAACTGGATGAACACTTGCGGCAAATCGGCATCGCCAGGCCCGCATCGCGGCGGCGCGCCGCGGCGCAGTTGTATGAAACCCTGCTCTATGCGCCGGAGCCGGTGCAGATGACGACCTTTCACTCCTTCTGCCAGCAGATGCTGCGGCTGTTTCCGCTTCAGGCCGGCGTGCCGCTGAACTTTCAGATTGCCGAGCATCTGGAAGAACTGCACGAGCGCGCGATGGACGAATTGTTCGCGCAGGCGGCGCGGCAAACCGGCGGCGACTTCGCCCGCGCGCTGGATACGCTGTTTGCGCTGTGCAACGGCATTGAAAACACCCGCAGCGCGCTGAAAGCGTTTCTGATGCACCGCAACGACTGGCTGGCGCTCACCCGCGACGGCGCCGCGCCGGAGGCCTTCCGCGACGACGGCGACGGCGAAGCGGGCGAGTTGCGCGACTTCTGGCAGGCCGGCATCCGCAGGCGCGCCGCGCAATACGCCGAAGCGCTGCTGAACAGCGGCACGAAAACAAACCACGCGCGCGGCGAGGCGCTGCAAACGCTGGCGGCGCGCGACACGCTGGACGATGAAAGTTTTGACGGGCTGTATCACTGCTTTTTCACGCAGGAGCACAAGCCCCGTTCCGTGTTGGGCAAAACTTCGCCCGACTGGTTTGTTGAAGCGCTGGCGTCGCTTGATTACGACAGCCTCGCCGGCGCTGTCGGCGCGGCCAGGGAGCGCCTGCTGGAACGGCGCAACGAGCGCCTGAAAGTTGCATGGCGCCACGCCGGCGACCGCTTGTGCCGGATTTACCGCGGCCTCAAGCGCGAGAACGGCCTGCTTGATTTTGACGACCTCGAATGGGAAGGCAGCCAACTGCTGCTGCGCGGCGAACTCCATCTGCAATACCGCCTCGGCGGCAAAATAGAACACATTCTGGTGGACGAATTCCAGGACACCAACCCGGGCCAGTGGCAACTGCTGCTGCCGCTGCTGGACGAGATTGTCTCGCAGGGCGGCGGCAGCGTGTTCATCGTCGGCGATGTCAAGCAGTCCATCTACGGCTTTCGCCGCGCCGACCCGGAATTGCAGCAGGCCGCGGCCCGCTGGCTGAAAGAAAAATGCCCGGGCAGTCTGCACCGACAAATGAACACATCCCGCCGCTCGGCGCAACCGCTGATGGAATGCGTGAACCGCGTTTTCAGCGCGCCGCCGGACGCCGGGCAGCCGGTTCCCGAAGGTTTTCAGCCGCATGAAACCATGCGCGACATCGCCGGCGGCGTGCGCCTGCTCGGTCTGCACGAACCAGCCAAAACGCCGCCGTGCGACTGGCGCAATCCGCTGCGCGAACCGCGCCCGGCGTCGCAGGCCGCATCCGGCCAGGAAGCGGCGCGGGTCGCCGGCGCCATCCGGCAACTGGTTGCAAACGGCCTGCCCGTTGAAGACGGCGGCCAGCAACGCTCGCTGCAATATGGCGATGTGATGATCCTCGCGCGGCAAACGACGCACTTCGGCGACTTCATGCAGGCGCTGCGCACCGAACGCATTCCATCCATCAGCGCGCACGAGCAGAACTTCCTGACATCGCTGGAGGCGGCGGACATCATCGCGCTGCTGGAGTTCCTGCAAAACCCGCGCCGCGACGACGCGCTCGCCGTCGTGCTGCGCTCGCCGATTTATTCGCTAAGCGACGAGCAACTGTGGCAAATCGCGCGAACGCCGGGCGACTGCTGGCAACACAAACTCGCGCGCCTTGCCGAAGGGAGCGCCGAAGAGCACGCCGAAGGGAGCGCCGAAGACGGCGCCGCCGCGCACTGGCGGCCCATTGAACGCCAACTGGCGTCGTGGATAAACCTGCGCGGCCAACTGCCGCCGCACGACCTGCTGGATCGCATTTATCACGAGGCCGGTCTCGCGCAGCGCTACCGCCGCGCCGTGCCGCCGCCGGAAGCCGGGCGCGTCGGCGACAACCTGAACGCGCTGCTGGAATACGCGCTTGACTTTGACAGCGGGCGCTATCCCGACACCGGGCGCTTTCTTGAAAACCTGAAAACGCTGCGGCGTCTCGGCGGACGCCGGGCCGCCACGCGCGCGCCGACCGACAGCGACTGCGTGCGCCTGATGACGATACACGGCGCCAAAGGGCTGGAAGCGCCGGTCGTGTTTCTGGCCGACTGCGCGCCGGCGCAGCGGCACAGGGACACCTACCAGGCGCTGGTGCAGTGGCCGCCCGGCGCCGCCAAACCCGGCCAGTTTGCGCTGCTGCCGGCGAAGGCCGGACGCGGCGGCGCGCTGCACCGCCTTGTCGGGCAGCGCGAACGCCGCGAGCGGCGCGAGGATGTCAATCTGTTGTATGTCGCGCTGACGCGGGCAAAGCAATACCTGTTCGTATCGGCCAGCGGCAAACCCGGCGGCCACCACTGGTACGCGAGAATCAGCGACGCCGTCGGCAAGAACGGCCTGCTCGGCGACGACGCCCTCGCCCGAACCGGCGACTGACGGCGGCAGCCAACTCCAGGACTACCGGCGTCAGTAGCGGGCGCACTCCTTGATGAAGTAACTGTCCTCGGCGCAATCGCCGTAATTCAGAAAACCTTTCTCGTTGAAATTGGACCAGGTAAGGCTGGCCCCGATGGGATGCTGCTGCAACACTATCATCTGCTCCTCGTTCACCTTGCCCATGTAAAAATCAACATCCGACATCGGAATTGACAACACCACCGGCTCCGACAAAAAAGACGCTTCCACGACATAGCGTCCCCGCCCGTCCCTGGTGACCGCAAAAGAACACTCCTCCCCCGTTATCCTGCTTTTTGTCCACCAGTTGTCGGGGTCGTGAACGGCGATTATTCCGCGATGGGATTTCAGTTCAATCCCTTCCAGGACATGATTTTTGGCCAACTCCCGGGCGATGACATCGCGGCTCCAGCAACAGGGATAATCGCCGCACTGCCCGTCCAGCCGCGTGAAACCACCCTGACAACCCGCAACCGCCAGCAACCCCGCCGCCGCCGGCGCCGCCAAAAACGCCCGGATTGAACGCCCGCCAACCTGCAATTCCGTTTTGCTTGCGCGCCGCAACTCAATTCCTCAAGA
>RKSI01000031.1 GCA_007570905.1 Gammaproteobacteria bacterium | reverse complement strand
TGTTCCAGATTACGCTGCTGATACTCGCAGCCGCCGGCATCGCCTATCTGTTTGCCGCAAAGCGCGCCGCCCGCTTCACCGGCCCGTCCGGCGCATGCAAGTCGCGCCCGGTTCATTACGGATGGTACGCGGCGCTGTGGTGCGCGGTGCCGGCGCTGCTGGCGGTCGCGCTGTGGTTCGCGCTGGAACCGCGCCTGCCCGACAGCGTCCGCAACCCGTTCCGGCCCGGCGGCCATTTCGGCCTGGTCACATTGCTCGCGCTGACGCTCGCGGGCGCCGCGGCGCAAGTGCGGCGGCGCCTGCAACCCGGCCACAATGCGCGCAAAAGCATCGAGCGATTTCTCGGCAACCTGCTGCTGGTGTGCTCAAGCATCGCCATCTTCACCACCGTCGGCATCGTGCTGTCGGTGCTGTTTGAGGCGCTGCAATTCTTCGCGCTGGTGCCGCCCGGCGATTTTCTTCTGGGCCTTGAATGGAGTCCGCAAACGGCCATCCGCGAAGACCAGGTCGGCTCGTCCGGCGCCTTCGGCGCGGTGCCGCTGTTTGCCGGCACGCTGCTGATTTCGGCGGTGGCGATGACGATGGGCGCGCCGCTCGGCCTGATGTCGGCGATCTTTCTCGGCGAATACGCGGCGCCGCGCCTGCGCGCCGTCGCCAAGCCGATGCTCGAGATTCTGGCCGGCATCCCGACCGTCGTCTATGGCTTCTTCGCGGTGCTGTGGGTGGCGCCCGCGGTGCGCGACGCGACGCTGGCGCTCGGCCTCGATGCGTCGTCGGAAAGCGCGCTGGCCGCCGGCGCGGTCATGGGCATCATGCTGATACCGTTCATCTGCTCGCTGTCCGACGATGTCATCGTCGCCGTTCCGGGCAGCCTGCGCGACGGCTCCTACGCGCTCGGCGCGACGCGCTCGGAAACGGTGCGCAAGGTGGTGCTGCCGGCGGCGCTGCCCGGCATCATCGGCGGGCTGCTGCTGGCCATCTCGCGCGCCATCGGCGAGACGATGATTGTGGTCATGGCCGCCGGCCTCGCCGCGCGCCTCACCGCCAACCCGCTGGAATCGGTAACCACCGTAACCGTGCAAATAGTCTCGCTGCTGACCGGCGACCAGGAATTCGACAGCCCGAAGACACTGGCCGCGTTCGCGCTCGGGCTGACGCTGTTCGCCGTTACGCTGGCGCTGAACATCATCGCGCTGCACATCGTGCGCCGCTACCGCGAGCAATATGAATAGTCCGAACCATCATCCGGACGGCGGCCCGCGCAACGGCCCGAACAACGGCCCGCGCAGCGGCCCGAACAACGGCGCAAACGACGGCACAAACAGCGGCGCGACGACGCTGGACAAGGTCCGCGGCGGCCTGGCGCGGCGCTACCGCGCCGAGAAGCGCTTCCGCGCGGCGGGCCTCGCCTCCATCGTGGCCGGCATGGCGTTTGTCATGCTGCTGTTCGGCGCCATCATCTCCGCCGCCGCCGGCGCCTTCACCCAGACCTCTTTCACGCTTGATGTGCGTCTTGATGAAAGCGCCTTCGCCGGCCACGCCGCCTCGCCGCAGGCATTGCAAGACGCGCTCGCCAACGCCGACTACCGCGCCCTGCTGAACCGCTCGCTGTATTCGCTGTTTCCGGAAGACCGCGCGCGGCGCGACAAAAAGGCGCTGCGCGGCCTGGTCAGTTCCGGCGCCGCGTTTGATTTGCGCGAACAAGTCGCCGCCGACCCTGCCGTCATCGGCACAGCCATCCGCTTCCGCGCGCTGGCCGACGACGAGGCCGACCTGTTCTACAAGGGCAAAATCGACCGCAATCTCCCCGAAAACCGGCGCCGCCTCAGCGACCGGCAAATCTCCCGCCTCGACCGACTGGCCGCGGACGGGCGCGTCGAGCGGCATTTCAACCGCTCGCTGTTCACGCGCGGCGACTCAAGGGAGCCGGAGCGTGCCGGCCTGCTCGGCGCGCTGACCGGCTCGTTCTTCGCGCTGCTGGTCGCGTTTCTGCTGTCGTTCCCGATTGGCATCGCCACCGCCGTTTATCTCGAGGAGTTCGCGCCGCGCAACCGCCTCACCGATTTCATTGAGGTCAATATCAACAACCTGGCGGCGGTGCCGTCCATTATCTTCGGGCTGCTGGGCCTTGCGGTGTTTCTGAATTTCTTCGGCCTGCCGCGCTCGTCGTCGCTGGTCGGCGGCATCGTGCTGGCGCTGATGACGCTGCCGACCATCATCATCGCCGGGCGCGCCGCGCTGAAGGCGGTGCCGCCGTCCATCCGCGAGGCCGCGCTGGCTATGGGCGCGTCGCCGATGCAGACCGTCTTGCAGCACACATTGCCGCTGGCGATGCCCGGCGTGCTGACCGGCGCCGTTATCGGCATGGCGCAGGCGCTCGGCGAGAGCGCGCCGCTGCTGATGATCGGCATGGTCGCGTTCATCGCGGATGTGCCGCAAAACTTCACCGACCCGGCGACGGCGCTGCCGGTGCAGGTCTATCTGTGGGCCAACCAGGCCGAGCGCGCCTTCACCGAACTCGCCGCCGCCGCGACGCTGGTGCTGCTGCTGTTTCTGATTGCGATGAACCTGGGCGCGGTGCTGCTCAGAAAGAAATTCGAGAGGCGCTGGTAGCGTGAAACCGGCAAACAACAACCGCCCCGCGCTGCAGGACACGGTGGTGCCGCCGGACTTCGAGACCGTCGGCGCCGCCGGCGTCGCACAGCCGCACATCAGCGCGCGCGGCATCAATGTTTATTACGGCGACAAGCACGCCATCAAAAATGTCAGCCTCGACATCGCCAAAAACGAGGTGATTGCGATGATTGGCCCGTCGGGCTGCGGCAAATCCACTTTCCTGCGCTGCCTGAACCGCATGAACGACACGATAGAAGGCTGCCGCGTCAGCGGCGCCGTGACGCTCGACGGCGAGAACATCTACGGCAAGAAAATGGATGTCGTCGAACTGCGCGCCCGCGTCGGCATGGTGTTCCAGAAACCCAACCCGTTCCCGAAATCCATCTACGACAATGTCGCCTACGGGCCGCGCATCCACGGCCTCGCCGCCGGGCGCCACGAACTCGACGAGATAGTCCACACCAGCCTTGAGAAGGCCGGCCTGCTGCACGAGGTGATAGACCGCCTCGACGACCCCGGCGTCGGCCTGTCCGGCGGCCAGCAGCAGCGGCTGTGCATCGCGCGCGCCATCGCCGTCAATCCGGAAGTGATTTTGATGGACGAGCCGTGCTCGGCGCTCGACCCCATCGCCACCGCCAGAATCGAGGAACTGATAGACGAACTGCGCCGCAACTACGCCATCTCCATCGTAACGCACTCCATGCAGCAGGCGGCGCGCGTGTCGCAGCGCACCGCCTACTTCCACCTCGGCAGCCTGATTGAGGTCGGCGAGACGCAGGCCATCTTCACCAACCCCGGGCACACGCTGACAGAGCAGTACATCACCGGGCGCTTCGGCTGATTCAGGCGCGCGGCGCGACCACGCGCGACGCCGGAAAACGGCAGCAAAACACGCTGCCCTTGCCGGGCGCGCTTTGCACCTCGAGTTCGGCGTCGTGGTGGTTCAGGACATGCTTGACGATGGCAAGCCCGAGTCCGGTGCCGCCGGTGGTGCGCGAGCGGTCCTTGTCCACGCGGTAAAAGCGCTCGGTCAGGCGCGGCAGATGGTACGACTCGATGCCGACGCCCTCGTCGGCGACGCAGAAACTCGCGCCCGACCCGTCGCCGTGCCAGCGCAGCGTGATGGCGCCGCCGTCAGGCGAATAGCGCACGGCGTTGCTGACCAGGTTGGAAAACGCGCTTTGCAGCCGCGCGCGGCTGCCGCGGATGCCAAGGCCGCCGATGTCGGCGACGATGCGGCAACTTCCGGACGGGTCCAGTTCGCGCACCTCGTCGCGGATGACGCCGACCAGTTCGGCGACGCTGACGACATCGGCGGGCTGTTCGCCGGGCGGCGCCACCTCAAGTTCGCTCAACTCCAGCAGGTCGTCGACAATCTGCTGCATGCGCGCGCTTTGCCGGCGCATGCTCGTCAGCGCCGCGTCGAGGCGGCGGTCGCCGCCGCGCCCGCAAGTCTCGTCGAGCATGTCGAGGTAGCCGACGATGACCGTCAGCGGCGAGCGCAGTTCGTGCGACACATTGCCTATCAGGTCGCGGTTCATCGTCTCCAGTTTCTGCAGCCGCGACAAGTCGTCCACCAGTATCAGCCGCCGCCCGCGCCCGCCCGGCAGCACGCAGACGCCGACCGCGGGCGCCGCCGGCGAGTGCATCGCCACCGTCCGCCCGAAGCGGGCGCCGGTGAAACAGCGCACAAAGTCCGGGTTGCGTATCAGGTGAACGATGTCGGCGCCGCGGTCCTGCTCCTCCTTCAGGCCGAGCAGCGCGGCGGCGGCGCGGTTGAACCAGACGATGTCGCCGTTGTCGCGGGTAACCACGAGGCCGCGCCCGCCTTCGGCCTTTTCAAGGTGCGACGAATCAAACACGGCGTCCTGTTCGCCGCCGCCGCGCGACCACTCGGCGGCGGCGGCCCTGCGCGTCTGCCGTTGCAGGCGGTGCAGGCGGCTCAGCAGCAGCGCGATGTAGGCCAGCAGCGCAAGCGGCAGAAACAGCGCGACCTCGTCGTAGGCGAGGCCGAACAGCAGCCCCGCCGCCGCGAACAGCGGCAGTGTCAGCAAACTGTTTCGCAGGAAGTCCTGCATGTCCGCGCTATTCGGGGGGGCGGAAGCAATAGCCGACGCCGCGCACGGTGGCGACGGCCTCGCGCAGGCCGTGCGGCGCCAGCGTCTGGCGCAGCCTGCGGACACATACATCCACGGTGCGCTCCTCGACAAAGCGGTTCATGCCCCACACGCCGTCGAGTATGCGCCGGCGCGAGAACACCTGTTTGGGCCGCGCCGCCAGAAAATGCAGCAACTGGAATTCGGTCGGGCCGACGGCGACCGCCTGGCCGCCGATTTCAAGGCGGTGTTCCGCCGGGTCCAGCATCATCGCGCCGGCGGTGATTTTCTCCAGCCCCTTGTGCGGTTTTGTGCGCCGCAACAGCGCCTTGATGCGGGCGCTTAACTCGCGCCTGAAAAACGGCTTTGTCACATAGTCGTCGGCGCCCGCCGACAGGCCGGCGACGCGCTGCTGTTCGTCGGTTCTGGCGGTCACCATGATGACAGGCAAGTCGTGCGTCACCGGGTTGGCGCGGATGTTGCGAACCAGGTCTATGCCGCTCATGCCGGGCATCATCCAGTCCACCAGCACGATGTCGGGAACTTGCCGGTGCAGATGGTCGAGCGCCTGGTCTGCGTTGAGCGCCTGGCTGACCCGGTAGCCTTCGCCGCCCAACATGAAATAAAGCATCTCGCAGATTGTCGGCTCGTCGTCCACCACCAGGATGTCGGCGGCGCTCACGGCGGCGCGCGGCGGCGCGGCGGCGCGTTACGAGGCATTGGCGGCGCGCCCCAGCACCAGCGAGAAATAGCCGTCGCCGGACACATAGTGGCGGTCGGTCGCAAAGCCGCTTTCGCGCAGCAGCGACGACAGGCAGTCGTCGGTGAACTTGCGGCTGATTTCGGTGCAGATGGACTCGCCCGCGTCCAGTTCAAGGCTGCGGTCGAGGCCGCCGAAATAAACCTGCTGGCGCGCGCACGAGACCAGGTGCATTTCCACCTGCTTGCGCCATTCGTTGAAAAACGCGTGGTGCTCGAAGTTGTCCGGCTCAAAATCCGCCGACAGCCCCTCGTTCAGCACATTCAGCAAATTCAGGTTGAAGCGCGCGGTCAGTCCGGCGGCGTCGTCGTAGGCCGCGTTCAGCACCGATGTTTCCTTGACGCGGTCGGCGCCCAGCAGCAGGCGGTCGCCGTCGGCCAGCAGCGAGCGCACATCGGTCAGAAACCGCACCGCGTCGGCGGGGTGAAAATTGCCGATGGTGCTGCCCATGAACACGCCGAGGCGCCGCCCCGCGCTGAGCCGGATGTTGCCGAGGCCGGCGTTGTAATCGCCAATCAGCCCGTTCACCCGCAGCCACGGATATTCGCCCATCAGCCGCTCCCCGGCGTCCTCGACGACTTCGCGGCAGATGTCCATCGGCCAGTAGGTGCAGCGCAGGCCGAGGCGTTCGCAGGCGTCCAGCAGAAAGCGACTCTTGCGCGACACGCCGCTGCCGAACTCTATGATGTGGTCGGGGCGCACGAGGCGCACGACCTCGTCGGCGCATTCGCGCAGCAGCGCGCTTTCGGCGCGCGTCAGGTAATACTCGTCGGTGCCGCAAATCTGGTCGAACAGGTGCGAACCGGCGGGGTCGTAGAAATACTTCGGCGGCAGCGTCCGCGGCTTGCTGAAAAGGCCGTCAATGACATCCTCTTCCAGCGTGCGCACCGACAGGCACGGCTCGACCTCAATACACGGCGGGCGCTCACTCTCTGCGGCGGCTGGCTTCTTCATCCTTGCTGGCTCAACTGCGATGCGTGGCCGCGCAGTATAACACGGCCAGGCGGCGCGGCGCGCAGGCGTCGCCGCCGGTTGGCGCCACGCAGCCGTTGCGCCGGTTCGCGGGACAACCGCAGTTCATTGTAAAATCGCCGCATGTGCCGCCTCGCCGCCTACCTCGGACAGCCGCTGTCGCTGAAGGCTTTTCTGCTCGAACCCGAGCACAGCCTGTATCTTCAGTCGTGGCAGCCGCAGGAACTCACATATGCCAAACTCAACGCCGACGGCTTCGGTTTCGGCTGGTATCTCGATGACGGGCGGCCCGCGGTCTATCGCAACCCCGCCCCGATCTGGGCCGACGCCAATCTCGGCGGCCTCGCCGAATCGCTGCGCCGCGGCCTGTGGCTGGCGATGGTGCGAAGCGCCACGCCCGGCTACGCCAACGGCCTGCACAACACGCAGCCGTTTCACGACGAGTCGCTGCTGTTTCTGCACAACGGCTTTATTGAAAACTTTCGCGGCGACCTTCGCAAGGCGCTGCTGGCGGCGCTTGATGACGACATTGAGGCGGCGGTGCACGGCCTGACCGACTCCGAATACCTGTTCGCGCTGCTGCGCCAGATGCGGCGCGACCATCCGGGCGGCGGCGTCGGCGACGCGCTGCGGCGCACCGTCGCCTGGCTCGGCGAGCGCGTCGGCGAGAGATGCGCGATGCTGAACATGATAGTCGGCGACGGCGGCGCGCTTTACTCGGTGCGCTGCGCGTTCAACGAAACCGCGCCGTCGCTGTACTGGCTGTGCGACGGCGCGCGGCGTTTCATCGCGTCGGAACGCCTGACGCCGGCCAACGGCGGCTGGGACGCGGTGCCTGAAAACCGCCTGCTGGTCGTCGCCCGCGACGGCGAACCGGCGCTGTCCGCCCTGTGACCGACGCCGCCCTGACAGACCGCCTGCGGCAACTCCAGCGCCGCGTGCTGTCGCTGGCGGCGCCGCTCAGCGACGCCGAACTCCGCAGGCAATACCACCCCGACTTGAGTCCGCTCGGCTGGCATGTCGGGCACACGATTTTCACCGAGGACTTGTGGCTGCACCCGCAGACGCTGGACGCCGCCGAACATGCTCTTTACCAGCCGCAGAACAGCGTCAAGGCCGGGCGCGGGCGGCGTTTGCCGGCGCGGGCGGCGCTGCTGGACGAGACGCGCGAACGCCAGCGCGCCAACATCCGCCTGCTGCAGTCGCCGCCGGAAACGCTGGCGGGCCACCGGTTGATGCGCGACGGCTATCTGCTGAAATTCCTGGTGCAGCACCACGCGCAGCACATTGAGACGATGCGCATGGTGCTGACGCAAAGACAACTCGCCCTCGGCGCGGCGCATCACCGCGACGGCGGCGGACTGGAACGGGGCGCTGCGGTGCGGCGGGACTGCGCGCGCATTGAAGCCGGCGCATATCAAATCGGCGGGCGCGACAACTGGTCGTTTGACAACGAACTGCCGAGGCACCGCCGCCGGATGAAAACCTTTTCCATCCGCCGCGCCGCCGTAACCAACGCCGAATATCTCGGCTTTATTGAAAGCGGCGGCTACCGCAACGACGCGCACTGGGACGCGGACGGGCTGCGCTGGCGGCGCGCGGCGGCGTGCGCCGCGCCCGACGGCTGGCTGCGCGGGCGCGGCGGCTGGTTTGAGGCGAACTGCGACGGCGTGCGCCCGCTCGCGCCCGGCGCGCCGGTGCGCGGCCTCAGCCATTACGAGGCGCGCGCCTTCAGCCGCTACGCCGGGGCGCGGCTGCCGTGCGAATACGAATGGGAAACCGCGTGCGCGCAAAACTGCCTTGACGACCACGGCCAGGCGTGGGAATGGTGCGCCAACGCCTTTCATCCGTACGCCGGCTTCCGCGCCTTTCCCTACGACGAATACTCGGCGGCGTGGTTTGACGGCGCGCATTACACGCTGCGCGGCGCCAGCGCGTTCAGCGAGGCCGATTGCCGGCGCCCCAGTTTCAGAAACTTTCACACGCCCGGCAAACGCCACATCTTCGCCGGCCTGCGCCTTGCGTTTGATTGAGCAGTGGTAAAATGTCCGGTTTTGCCAAGCCCGCTTGCATCAACCCATAGATGAACAGGAGCATGAACAAGAACAAGACCCGCCGCTATTCCTCCGCCGTGGTTGACGGCATTGAACGCGCGCCGAGCCGCGCGATGCTGCGCGCCGTCGGCTTCACCGGCGCCGATTTCAGGAAACCGCAAATCGGCGTCGCCTCCACCTGGAGCGAGGTGACGCCGTGCAACATGCACATTGACCAACTCGCCGAACGCGCCGCGCGCGCGGTGGACCGCGCCGGCGGCAAGGCCGTGGTGTTCAACACCATCACCGTGTCGGACGGCATATCAATGGGCACCGAGGGCATGAAATACTCGCTGGTGTCGCGCGAGATCATCGCCGACTCGATTGAGGCGGTGACCGCCTGCGAGGGCTTTGACGGCCTCGTCGCCATCGGCGGCTGCGACAAGAACATGCCGGGCTGCATGATGGCGTTCGCGCGCCTCGACCGCCCGGCGGTGTTCATCTACGGCGGCACGATACTGCCCGGGCGCGCCGCCGGGCGCAAGGCCGACATCGTCACCGTGTTTGAGGCGGTCGGCGCCCGCAGCAAGGGCGAGATGGGCGCGCGCGAGTTCAACGAAATAGAGGCGTGCGCGATTCCGGGCGCCGGCTCGTGCGGCGGCATGTACACCGCCAACACGATGGCGTCTGCGATCGAGGCGATGGGCATGAGTCCGCCCGGCAGTTCGGCGCAAAACGCGGTGTCGCGCAACAAGATGCGCGACTGCGCCGAGGCCGGGCGGCTGGTCGTCAACCTCGTCAAGAAGCAGATTCTGCCGCGCGACATCATGACCCGCAAGGCGTTTGAGAACGCAATCACGCTGGTCACCGCGCTCGGCGGCTCGACCAATGCGGTGCTGCACCTGCTGGCGATGGCGCATTCGTGCGGCGTCGCGCTGAAACTCGACGACTTCACGCGCATCGGCAGGCGCGTGCCGGTGCTGGCCGACCTGAAACCCAGCGGACGCTACCTGATGTCGGAACTGGTTCGCATCGGCGGCATCCGCCCGCTGATGAAACAACTGCTCGACCGCGGCCTGCTGCACGGCGACTGCCTGAGCGTCACCGGGCGCACGCTGGAGCAAGACCTCGCAAAAACGCCGCCCTACCCCGCCGGGCAGCGCATCATCCGGCCCTTTGACGACCCCATCAAGGCCGACGGCCACCTCGTCATCCTGCGCGGCAACCTGGCGCCGCAAGGCGCGGTCGCCAAGATTACCGGCAAGGAAGGACTGCATTTCACCGGCAAGGCGCGGGTGTTCGCGTCCGAAGAGGCGGCGATGAAGCGCATACTCGACGGCACCATCAAGAAAGGCGATGTCATCGTCATCCGCTATGAAGGCCCGCAAGGCGGCCCCGGCATGCGCGAGATGCTGGCGCCGACCTCGGCGGTGATGGGCAAGGGGCTGGGGAGCGATGTCGCGCTGATTACCGACGGACGTTTTTCCGGCGGCAGCCACGGCTTTGTCGTCGGCCACATCACGCCGGAAGCCGCCGCCGGCGGGCCGCTCGCCGCCGTGCGCAACAACGACCGCATCACGATAGACGCGGCGCGGCGCGAGATTAACCTCGAATTGCCGGCGGCGGAAATCAGGCGCCGCCTGAAGCAATGGAAGGCGCCGCGCCCGCGCTACCGCCACGGCGTGCTCGCAAAGTACGCGCGGCTGGTACGTTCGGCCTCCGACGGCGCCGTTACCGACTGACGCCGCCGATGGAAGCGTTCTGGACCTGCCGCCACACCTGGGGGGCGAGCGCCTACAACACGATGTGGTGCCTGATAGGCTGCGCCATCGGCGACCTCGGCACCATCGCCTTCTTTCAGTTCGCCGGCATCGCGTGGCCGGTGCTGGCGATTATGGCGCTGGCGATGGTCAACGGCCTGGCGACCAGCGTGCTGCTGGAAACGGCGATACTGATACACCGGCAGTTGCCGCCGCGCGAGGCGCTGAGAACCGCGCTCGGCATGAGTTTCATTTCAATGCTGGCGATGGAGGCGGCGATGAACGCCACCGACTGGGCCGTCACCGGCGGCGCCATCCTGACGCCGACCGCGGTCGCGCTGGCGCTGGCCGCCGGCTTTGTGACGCCGTGGCCGTACAACTACTGGCGCCTGAAAAAATACGGCCAGGCGTGCCACTGACGGCGGGCGAACAATGCGCAAACTCCTGCTGAAAGCCCTGTTTCCCGCGATCAGGGTGTTTCTGCGCTGGGGCCTCGTGAAGAGAGCGTTCCTGCTCTGCGGCTGGGCGCTGGCGCTGAACCGGGCAGCCGGCGAGGATGATGTGATTCGCGTCATCAGGAAAATAAGGCCGGTGTCCGCCGGCAGGGAGTTGATACGCATCGGCGACGAGCAGGACGGGGGCTACCTGGTGCCGGACGATTTGGCGGGCGTGTCCGCAAACTTCTCGCCCGGCACGGGCGCCGGGGCCTCGTTTGAGGAAGATCTTGCCGGGCGCTATTCCATCCGGTCTTTCCTCGCCGATTACTCCGTTGACGAGGCGCCAGTGCAAAACGCCGATTTTGATTTTGAAAAGAAATTTCTGGGCGCGGTCAACAACGACCGCTACATGCGCCTGGAAGACTGGGTTGAGAGCAAGGCCGGGGCGCGCGGCGATGAAGAGTTTATGTTGCAGATGGACATTGAGGGCGCCGAATTCGAGGTGCTGCTTGACACGCCTTCCGAAGTGCTGCGGCGGTTTCGCATCATGGTCGTGGAATTTCACGAGATGGAGCGGATGCTTGGGAAAGACACGCTCGGCCTCGTCGAAAGGGTCTTTGACAAGATTTTGAAGGATTTCTGCGTGGTGCATATTCATCCGAACAACTATCTCAGCGTGTATAAGGCGGGCAAAGCGGCGGTGCCCTCCATTTTTGAGGTCACATTCTACCGGCGCGACAGGGCCGTTTTTGACGGCGCAGAATTGAGTTTTCCCCACCGCCTGGACCGGAAGAATTTTGCGTACGCGCCCGAACTGGTTCTTCCGGAAATCTGGCGGGATTAGGCGGCGCGCCCGCGTGCGGCAACAAACCGGACGGCGCGGCCATTCTGCGCGGATATTTCCTTTACCATAACGGCGTCATGCATTAAAATGCCCGCCTTCCCCATTCGGACAATCACACAAGGAGCAACGCCATGCCACTGACACCGCAGGAACTTGAGCAGATTATGGAGCGCAAGAACAAGATGCGCCGCCAGGCCTACGATGCGCGCGCCGCGCAGGAGAACAAGGAAGAGGTCAGCGCGGCCATTTGCGAGAAGTTCATCGCCCTGCCGGAATACCAGAAGGCGCGGACCGCGATGTGGTACATAGACTGCCGCTCGGAGACGCGCACCAAGCCGCACCTGGAAAAGGAAATCGCCAAAGGCGGCAAGAAAATCATCGTGCCCTACTGCACCGTGGACGAGAAAGGCGACAACAAACTCGGCCTGTGGCATCTGGAGAGTTTTGACGAACTGGTGGTCGGCAAGTGGAAGATACTCGAGCCGCCGCGCGACCGCTGGGGCGACCCGGCCAAGGAAGTGGAGCCGGAGGCGCTTGACATCGTGATGGTGCCGGGCGTCGGCTTTGACCGCGGCGGCGGGCGCATGGGCAACGGCCAGGGCTATTACGACCGCCTGCTGGAACGCGCGCGCGCCGACTGCCCGCTGGTGGCTCTCGCCTACGAGTCGCAGATGTTCGACGAGGTGCTGGTCGCGCCGCACGATGTGTTCATGGACAAGGTGATTACCGAAAAAGCGGTGTACGAAGGCAAAGGGAGGAACTGACGATGGGCGCGGTCATTGACGACACCTACGCCGAGGCTTTCAAGAGCATTTATGTCGAGTTCCTGATTACCGCAAGGGACAGGAAGTGGCTTGACCACGCCGTCAACGCCTGCACCGGCAACGGCTCAAGCTCCATTCTGTGCGACTGCGAGGCGGGCATGGACCGCTATGTCGGCCCCGGCGGCGACGAGAGTTTCCAAACGCCCGACGGGCGCCCCGGCGCCGTCGTCCAGTTGCACGCGCCGCGCTTCTGGAAAGAGCGCGAGAAAAAACTGGAGCGCGCGGCGCTGGTTCGCATCAGCCAGAATGTGCTGACCTGCCCGACCGCATCGTGCTTCAACCTGCTGGACGGCGGCGATTACTTTCAGATGGGGCGCAAGGTCGCCTACTTCGGCAACGGCCACCAGAAGCGCATCACGCGGCATGGCCGCAAGATGTGGTGGATACCGATATTGGGCGGCGAGTTCGTCCTCGACCGCAGGCTCGGCTATGCCGACGGGCTGATGGGCGGCAACCTGTGGTTCTTCGGCAAAGACACCGACTCGGCGCTGGCCGCAGCCGAAAAAGGCGTCGAGGCGATCCTGCCGGTGGCGGGCGTCATTTCCACCTTCCCCGGCGGCATCGCCGGCAGCGGCTCGAAGGCCGGCAGCAAATACGACTTCACCATCGCCAGCACCTACGAGAAGTTCTGCCCGCTGCTGCGCAGCGAGCCGGATGTGGAATGCGGCCTGCCCGACGGCGTCAATTCTGTGATGGAAATCATCATGAACGGGCGCGGCATGGACTGCATCATTGAAGCCACGCAGGCGGCCATCAACGCCTCTAAAGACACCGATGGCCTGATGATGATCTCCGCCGGCAACTACGGCGGGCGCCTCGGCAAAAGCCTGATTTACCTGCACCCCGACAAGCAGCCGCGCAACTGACGCCGCCGAATACTTGACCAGCACTGCCAACCGCATGCCTGACACGGCCAGACGCTTGACCGGCGCCGCGCTGCAACCCCCGCTCCCCGATGGGCCGGGCGACGAGAACCGGAACCGCTGAATACTTGACCAACACCGCGCAGCGACAGCCCGCCCGCGGCGCTGCCCGCAAGACTTCCGCGCAAGTCGGCGCGCCGGCCACGCTGCTGGACGGGCGCAAGACCGCCGAGCGCATCGTCGCACAGGTGGCCGGCAAACTCGCGGCGGCGGGCGGCCCGGATGTGACGCTGGCGACGGTGCTCGTCGGCGACCATGCGCCGAGCCGCCTGTATGTGAACCTCAAACTGAAGATGGCCGCGCGCGGCGGCCTCAAGACGCGGCTGGTGGAACTGCCCGGCGATGTCTCTCAGGGCACACTGGAACAAACGCTGCGCGAACTGGCCGCGGACGATTCGGTGCACGGTATCCTGCTGCAACTGCCGCTGCCCGACGGCGTGGACGCCGGCGCGCTGATAGACCTGATTCCCGCCGCCAAGGATGTGGACGGCCTGACCGCCGAGAACCTCGGACGCCTGCTGCGCGGCAAACCGCACCTGGTGCCGTGCACGCCGCTCGGCGTGATGCGCCTGATGGAGCAATACGCCATCCCGACGCAGGGGCGCAAGGCCGTCGTCATTGGCCGCTCGCACCTTGTCGGCCTGCCGCAGGTGATGCTGCTGGCGCTGCGCGGCGTGGATGCGACCGTGACGCTGTGCCATTCAAAGACAAAGGACATTGAGGCCGTGTGCCGCGACGCCGACATCCTCGTCGCCGCCGCCGGCATGCCCGAACTGGTGCGCCGAAGTTTCGTCAAGCCCGGCGCCGCCGTGTTTGATGTCGGCGTCACCCGCCGCAACGGAAAAATCACCGGCGATGTGGCTTTTGAGGAAGTGCGCGAAGTGGCGGGCGCGATTACACCGATGCCCGGCGGCACCGGCCCGATGACCGTGGCCTGCCTGATTGAAAACACACTTAAAGCGGCGGGGATTTGAGGCGGGCTGTCGTGGCGCCGTTGTGCGCGTTGCGCGTGCTGTCTGCGCTGCTGCTTTTCAGTGGAACGCAAGCGCAGGCGGACGCTACTCTGCCATGCCTGGAGCGTCTGTTGTCCGTTGAAAAGGTCGCCGTTGAAAATTGTGCGCGGCACAATGCCGGCGGTTCTGTGTGGACCAGAAAACTGGGCGCGGCTGCCGATGGTTCGGTTTTTTATCTGCTGACCGATTCCGGCGGCGGCTCCGGGATTTTCACCGCCGTTATCGGCGTGCGCGCCGACAGCGGCCATTTGCACAAAACACTGGACATCACAGGCGGCGACCGATGCAGCGGCGGCATCCACAACGCGCAGATGGACGGCAACACGCTGGTCATAGAACAAAACCTGACGCCGTATATGCTGGCGCAACACCTCACCGGATTGATTGAAGACGGCGAGGGAGACGAGGCCCCGTTCGGGCGCGAAGACTGGCCCTACTGCGCCACCTGCTGCACCGCGCGCCAGAAAACAGAATACCAACTTTCAGGAACACCGCAGCCGACCAGCACCCTGAAAATTGACCTCGCCAGATTGAAAACCCAAGCGGCAAACAACAACGCCGCCGCCTGCCTTCTGCAATCAATGGACGCGCCGGGACGCAGTTTTCTGTCCCTGCAGGGAGAGCAAGAGATAAAGTCCCTTGCTCTCAGCATTCAGAACAGTTGCACGAAGTAAGGAGAGCCGGGAGATAGTTCACCCTGCGGCTATATCAACATAATCCGAGTAGGTGCTCGGCTTCGGCAAAGCCGCGTTCTCCAGCCGCAAGCCTTCAAAATGAAACTCAATGGCTTCCTTGATGTTGCGCTCAATCTCGTCTTTTGTCTCTCCGGTCGCAATACACCCCGGCACATCCGGCGAATAAGCCGAATAACCGGTTTTTGTTTCTTCAATGACAACCAGGTATTTCATTTCAGTTGATGAGTTCAGTTTGGAAAACAATCATACCTTACTTCCCCGTCAACGCCAGAAAAGCATTCTCATCCAGCACTTCCACATCAAGCCTTTCGGCCTTGTCCAGTTTGCTGCCCGGGTTTTTGCCGGCAATCAGCGCGGTGGTTTTGGAGGTGACCGTTGAGGTTACTTTTGCGCCGGCCAGTTCAAGGCGGCGTTTTGCTTCGCTGCGGGGGATGGACAGGGTGCCGGTTATGACATATATCTTGCCTTGCAGCGGGCCGGGGCCGGTTACTTCGGTTTTTTGCACGCGCACGCCGTTGGATTGCAGTTGTTTGATAATCCGGCGGTTTCTGTCGTCTGCAAAGCATTCTCTCAGGCGCCTTGCGGCGACCTCGCCGACATCGCGGATTTCAAGCAGCGCGGCCTCGTCCGCGGCCATCAGATGCTCCAGTTCGCCGAAGCGTCGCGCGAGCGCCTTGGCCATCGCCTCGCCGACTTCGCGGATGCCGAGCGCGTAGATGAAACGCTCGAGGCTGATGTCGCGGCTTTTGTCTATCGCGGCCACCAGGTTTTCGGCGCTCTTCTCGCCCATTCTGTCCAGTTCCGCCAGCGTCTTCGCGTCCAGCGCGTAAATGTCGGACACATCTTCTATATGCCCTTTCTCGACCAACTGATCCACCAGTTTCTCGCCCAGCCCCTCTATGTCCATCGCAAGGCGCGACGCGAAATGCCGGATGGCCTCCTTGCGCTGTGCCGGGCAACTTAAACTTTCTATGCAACGCGCCGCGACCTCGTCCTCGCCGCGCACAACCTTGCCGCCGCAAACCGGGCATTGCTTCGGCGCCTTGACCTTGCGCGCCCGCTTCGGCCTCTTGTCGGCGACCACCCGCACCACCTGCGGAATCACATCGCCGGCGCGGCGCACGACGACGGTGTCGCCAATCCGCACATCCTTGCGCTCCACCTCGTCCATGTTGTGCAAACTCGTGTTGCTGACGGTGACGCCGCCGACCGCCACCGGCTCAAGCCTTGCCACCGGCGTCAGCGCGCCGGTGCGCCCGACCTGGAATTCAACGGCCTTGACCAGCGTCTCGCGCTCCTCGGCGGGAAACTTGCAGGCGATGCTCCAGCGCGGCGAACGCGAACGCACGCCCAATGTCTGCTGGTCGGCAATCCGGTTGACCTTGTACACCACGCCGTCTATCTCATAGTCCAGTTTGCCGCGCAGTTCCGTCATCTGCCGGAAAAAATCAACGCACTCGCCCAGCCCGCGCGCGACGCCGGCGTGCCCGCAAACGGGCAGCCCCCACGCCTTGAGCCGTTCCAGCACCTCGGTGTGCAACGCAGGCGGCGGCGCGCCGGCGTCCGGCCCCGCGCCGTAGCAGAAGAAGTGAAGCGGCCTTGCGGCGGTGACGGCGGGGTCAAGTTGGCGCAAACTGCCGGACGCCGCGTTGCGCGGATTGACAAAGGTTTTCTCGCCGCGCTCCCCGGCCCCGGCGTTGAACCGCGCAAACCCTTCCCTGCTCATGTACACCTCGCCGCGCACCTCAAGCAGCGGCGGCGGTTTGCCGGCCTTGTGCAAACGCAGCGGCACCGAGCGTATTGTGCGCACATTGGCGGTGATGTCCTCGCCGGTGAAGCCGTCGCCGCGGGTCGCGGCGCGCACCAGTTCGCGCGATTCATACAGCAGGCTGACGGCGACGCCGTCTATCTTCGGCTCGGCGCTGTATTCCACCTTGTCCTGTTCCAGGCTCTCGCGCATGTGCTTGTCAAACGCCTCCAGTTCGGCGCGGTCCAGCGCATTGTCAAGCGACAGCATCGGCGCCGCGTGCGAGACCGGCGCGAAATGGCTTTGCGGCGCCGCGCCCACGCGCTGCGTCGGCGAGGAAGGCGTTACGAGTTGCGGATGGCGGCGCTCGATGTCCTGGAGTTCGCGGAACAGGCGGTCGTATTCCGCGTCGGCAATCGCCGGCTCGCTCAGCACATAATAGCGGTGGTTGTGTTCTTCTATCTCGCGGCGAAGTTGTTCGGCGCGCCTGGCCGGCGACACGGCCATTGCCGTCAGCCCCGCCCGGTCTGCGGCCCGTCGTGCGCCTCGCACAGCGCCCGCATGTCCGCCAGCGCCTCTTCGCCCAGCGGGCGGCGGTGCGCGTCGAGCATCTCGCCGCCAAGCAACTCCGCCAGGCGCCGCGCGCAGTTCAGCATCGTCTCAAACGCCCCGGGCGCCGGGCAATCCACCGGCAACTGCATAAACAAACTTAAACCGCGCAGCCGCGCCTCGCCGAGACGCTGCCAGTCAAAGACGCCCGGCTTGAACATGTCGGCGACATGAAACAGCGCCCGTTCCGATTCGGGCAAAAAGTATTGAAAGATTTTCTTGTCGGTCTGTTTCAGCCCGGCGTCCGCGGCGGCGCGCGCGGCGGCTTCCCCCGGCCACGGGCGGTCTGCGGGGGCGCGAACATGCAGAATCAGAATCTCGCGCGGCTTTTCCGCCGCCGCGCCGCCGCGCCGGCCTGCGGCGTCATCACCGGCATCATCGCCATCAACCTGCGCCTCGTCCTCGCCCGGTTCAAACTCTATCGGCGGCAGGTCGGATGCGTCCACCATCTCCTCGGTGCTGGAAATCACCGGCTCGTCGCCGCGCACATCCAGCACATCGCGCTGCGCGCCGCGCCGTCCGAAACTGGCCTCGTCGCGCAAATGCCGCTGGTAGCGGGTGTAGCCGTACACGCCGGCGACGACCAGCACGCCTATCAGCAGCAATATCCAGCGCAACTCGCTCATCGCACGCTCACCACTCGCTCATCAGGGGTCAGCCCGCCATCTGCGCGGCTTCCTCGATATTCACCGAGACCAGCCGCGACACCCCCGGCTCGCCCATCGTGACGCCGACCAGGCAGGCCATGTTCTCCATCGTCAGGCGGTTGTGTGTGATGACGATGAACTGCACGCGGTCTTTCATGTCTTTCAGCAGTTCGCAAAAGCGCAGCACATTGGTCTCGTCCAGCGGCGCGTCCACCTCGTCCAGCACGCAAAACGGCGCCGGCCTGAGTTCAAAAATAGAGAACACGACGGCCATCGCCGCCAGCGCCTTCTCGCCGCCCGACAGCAGGTTGATGGAAGACAGCCGCTTGCCCGGCGGGCGCACCATGATTGAGACGCCGCCCTTGAGCCAGTCGTTCTCGTTCAGTTGCAGATAGGCCTGGCCGCCGCCGAACAACCGCGAGAACACATCCTCCAGGCGCTTGTTGATGTTCTCGAAAGTGCTCTTGAATTTCTCGCGGCTGACGCGGTCTATCCGCGCTATGGCCGCGTCCAGCGTCTCCAGCGCCGTCGTCAAATCCTGGCACTGCGAATCGAGGTATTCCTTGCGCTCGCTTTCCTCCCTGTATTCCTCGGCGGCGGCCAGGTTGATGGCGCCGAGGCGGTGAATGCGCCGCTCCACCGACTCCAGTTCCTCGCGGCAACTTTCCAGCGTCGCCGCCGGGTCGAGTTCGCTGTCAATCTGCTCGAGCGTCCAGCGGCACTCGCCGATTTTGTTTCGCCAGTCGTCGCAGCGGATGCGGCTGGCCTGCTCCTCCATGCGCGCATGTTCATGCCGCTGTTGCAGCGCCTCGCGCGCCGTCTCCAGTTCCTTGTGGCGGCCTTCCAGTTCGCGTATCTGCGCCTGCACCGCCTCCAGTTCCTCGTTGCCGGCGCGCACCGCCTGCTCGCAAAGCGCGCGCTCGTGAACCAGGTTTTGCAGTTCGTCCTGGCGCTCCCGAATCGGATGCTGCGAGTCGGCGGCGACGCGCTTCATGGAGGCGGCGCGCTGTTCCAGGTCGGCGTATTGCCGGCGCGTCTGCCCGATGTTCTCGGCAACGCCTTCCAGCCCCGCCGCCAGCGACTGCCGCCCGACTTCCGCCTCGTGCAGCGCCTGCCGGGCGTCGTGCAGAGAGGCGCGGACATCGGCCACGCGCTGTTCGCCGTCGGCGCGGCGGCGCTGCAAATCGGCGCGGTCCGCGTCGTAGTCCGAAGTGGAAGCCAGCGCCTCTTCGTGCGCCTTCAATAGTTCGCGGCGCCGCGCCTGCGACGCCTCGCGGCGCTGCGACAACTGCCGCTCCTGCTGTTCCAGTTCCGCCAGCAATTCGCGGGCATGGCGCAGTTTCGCCTTGCGCCGGTGCAAGTCGCCGCCGGCCTCGGTCGCGCGCTCCAGCAGGGCGGCGCGCCTGCCCTGCACCTCTTCCAGTTGCGTCTCGTCCTGCGCCAGTTGCCGGCGCACCGTATCCAGTTCCTGTTTCAATTCCGCCGCATTGCGCTCGGCGACGGCGATGTCCGCCGTCAGTTGCTCCATGGTCTTGCGCCGCACCAGCACGCCGCCCTGTTCGTCGGCGTCCTTGTGCAACTGCATCCAGTGGCGCCCGACCCGCACGCCGTCGCGGGTTATGAACGATTCATGATCCGCCAGTTGCGAACGCCGCGCCAGCGCCTGCGCCAGGTCGTCCGCCGGATACACGCAGCGCAGCAGCGCCAGCACGCCGGCATCGGCGCACACCTTGTCGGCCAGCGACATCTTGCCCGCGCCGCCGCCTTCCGAACCGCGCTCGTACATCACCAGGCGCCCGGAATCAATCTGCCCGGCGTGGCCCGCGTGGTCGTCCAGCGAGTTCACCTCAATGCCTTCCAGAAAACCCTCCAGCACCAGTTCAACCGCCGCCTCCCAGCCGTCGCCGACCCCGATTTCAGAGACCATCTGCGGCGCATTTTCCAGGCCGCGGCGCCGCCGCCATTCGGTGAACGCCCGGCGGTCGCGCCCAAGCCCCGCCTGTTGCAGCGCCTCAAGCGACGCCAGCCGCCCGCGCATGTCCTGCAACCTCACCTGCTCCTCGTGCAGCGGCCCTTGCAATTCATGCAGTCGCTCGCGCACGGCGGCGACCGCAGCCGCAAGGCGGTCGTATTCGCTCCCGCAATCCGCCGCTTCGCGCTCGCGCCGCGCCTGCAATTCCGCCGACTCCGAACACCGCGCCTCCAGCGCCGGCACATCCAGCGCCGCGCGGCGCCCGGCCACATCGCGCGCGGCCTTGGCGATGTCTTCCAGTTCGCGGTCGCAGTATTCCAGTTTAACCCTGCCGACCTCAGCCGCCTCCAGCGACTGCCTGCCGTCGCTGTGATGGCGTTCCCATTCGCGCCCGGCCTGCGCCAGTTGCTGTTCCGCCTGCTGCAATGCCGCCTCCAGTCGCGCCACCTCGCCGCGCGCGGCGGCGGCGGCGGTCTGCGACTCGTCCAGGCGCGCGTTGTCGGCGGCCAGCCGCGCTTCCTGTTCGCCGATGCGTTCGCGGCACTGTTCCATTGCGCGCGCGACCGCCGATGCCTCCTCGCGGATTTGCTCGGCGTTCTTGCGGCGGTGGGCGATGTCCTGTTCAATGCCGGAGATGTCGGCGTTGAGTTTGTAAAACTTCTCGCGCGCGTCGTTCAGCGCCCGGTTTTGTTCGTCGTGCGCGGCGCGCTGTTCGCCGATGCGCGCCTCGGCGCCGCGCAGGCCGGCCTGGTTGGCCTCGAGTTCAAGGCGCAGGCCGGAAACGCGCTGTTCGCAGGCGGCGCGCGCGCTGTCGTGGCGCCTGAATTCCAGCAGCGCGACGCGCGCCTCGAGTTGTTCCTTCTGGCGTTTCAGTTCGCCGAAGCGCTCGGCGCCGCGCGCCTGGCGCTTCAGTTTCTCGACCTGCTTGGCGACTTCCTCGCGGTGGTCGAGCACGCGGTCGAGGTTGTCGCGGGTGTGGCGCATCCGCACTTCGGTGTCGCGCTTGCGTTCGTGATACTTTGATATGCCGGCGGCCTCTTCCAGATACAGGCGCATCTCCTCCGGGCGCGCCTCGATGATGCGGGCGATCATGCCCTGCTGAACGAGGGCGTAGCTCTGGCCGCCGAGGCCGGTGCCGAAAAACAGGTCCGACACATCGCGCCGCCGGCAGCGCGTGTTGTTGATGAAGTACTTCGATTCCTGGCTGCGGTCGGCGATGCGCTTGACCGAAATCTCGCCGTAGGCCGCGTACTGGCCGCCGAAGGAGCCGTCGGAATTGTCGAAAATCAACTCCACCGACGCCTGGCCGACCGGCTTGCGCGAGCGGGTGCCGCTGAAAATGACATCCTGCAGGTTGGCGGCGCGGATGTTGCGCGCGGTGTGCCCCATCACCCAGCGAACCGCATCGACGATGTTGGACTTGCCGCAGCCGTTGGGGCCGACGACGCCGGTCATGTCGCCGGCAATCTCAATCGCGGTGGGGTCGGCGAAAGACTTGAATCCGGTGAGTTTGATCTTTGTGAGTTTCATCGCCCGGGCGGCATTGGAATTACTCCGGAACTTCCGCTAAAATCGGCGCTCGCATCCGCGGGGAGCGGCGTTCGCACCCGCAGGGAGAGTTTGCTTTGGCCGGCCACATCAGCAAAAATCTGGAAACCTTCGGCAATCCTCAGCCTGGACGGGATTATACCATCCAAATCGAAATCCCGGAGTTCACCTGCCTGTGCCCGCTCACCGGCCAGCCGGACTTCGCGCACCTGTCCCTGATTTATGTGCCCGACCGCCTGTGCGTTGAACTGAAAAGTCTGAGAAACCACATCTGGGGCTTCCGCGACCGCGGCGCCTTTCACGAAGCCGTCACCAACGAGATACTGGACGACCTGTGCGCGCTGCTGAAGCCGCGCTTCATCCGCCTGACGGCGCAGTTCCGCATGCGCGGCGGCATTTCCACCCGCGTCGCCGCCGAGCACAGGATGGACGGCTGGAACGGCAGCGTCGCCGCCGCCGCCGCCGACCGGTCAGCGCGGGCCGAACAACTCTGAACCGATGCGGGCGAGGCGGCACTTCGCCAGCGCCGCGCCCTCGCCCTGAAACGGGTGGTTAAACTCGCCCCTCGCGCCGGGGCAGCGCCTGGCCGAATACTCAAGACGCCTGCCGCCGCAGCGCCCGACCGCGTCCCACAGCGGCTGCGTGCGCGCCAGCGGCACCACATAATCGCCCGGCGAGCGCAGAAAGGCGACATTGCGGCACGCGCCGGAGTTGTCCAGCCGCCGCCCGGGGCTGTATTCGTCGTCGCAGTTGTAAAGGCCGAAATTGACCGTGCCGGGCGATGAGTCAATCACGATGCTGCGGTAGCCGGCGCGCGCCGCCGCGCTGTCAAGCGCGTTCATCAGCACGATGCCGCCGAACGAGAATCCGTACAGATATGCGTCGGCGCCCTCGTGCTGCCGGCGCAGATGATTCAGGATGTCTTTGTAATCCTCTATAATCGCGTGCAGGAACGGGTTGCCCTGCGAACCGGCGTAGCCCCTGAAGTCATACACATAAAACCGGATGCCGGGGTTGTCCGCGGCCAGCGGCAGAAAGGTCGCAACCACATCGCGCGCCGTCCAGGCGTTGCCCTGCGCTATCAGCGCGTAGCCCGCCGGCGCCGCGCCGCGCGCGGCAAACAAACAGCCCGACAGGCCGGCGCCGTCGCCGGCGCGAAGCCGCACGGCGCGCGCGCGCACCTCGCCGCTGCCCGGCCCGCACCGCGTGCGCGTGTCGCCGGCGGCGCGCATCCAGCCGCGGAACACCGATTCCTCGTCCATGAACAGGCCGAAGGGAAAGCGCGCGGTGCACACCGAAATCTCGCGCGGCGACGCCTCGCGTGCGCCGGCGACTTCGCCCTGCGCCGCCGCCGGCAACGCGCCCAGCATAAAGACCGCGCCCAGCATAAAGACAATTCCCGCCAACATCTTCCAATCCGAAGTTCGCCGCGCGTAGTGTATAGTACGACCCGCTCCGCCCCGGTGGCACAACTGGATAGCGCGTCCCCCTCCTAAGGGGAAGGTTGCAGGTTCGAACCCTGCCCGGGGCGCCAATCGCAGGCGTTCGCGCTCACTCCTGAAGCGAGCGCTTCTCCGAACGCCGCCGCAGCAGTTCGGCGGTTACTATCAGCAGCACCGAGAACAGAATCAGCAGCGTCGCCACGGCCAGTATCGTCGGGCTGATTTGCTCGTTCAGCCCGGCCCACATCTGGCGCGGAATGGTGCGCTGCTCAAACCCCGCCAAAAACAGCACCACCACCACCTCGTCAAACGAGGTCGCAAACGCGAACAGCGCGCCGGCGTAAATGCCCGGCGCGATTTGCGGCGCCGTCACCTTGAAGAAGGCGCGCGTCGGCGGCGCGCCGAGGCTGGCCGCCGCGCGCGGCAATGCCGGGTTCAGGCGCGACAGCGCGGCGCTGACGGTGATGACGACAAACGGCGAACCAAGCACCGTGTGCGCCAGCACCAGGCCGGTCAGCGTCTGCCCGAGATTGATTTTGGAGTAAAAAAAGAACATGCCGACGGCGGAGATGATGATGGGCACGACTATCGGCGAGATGAGCACGCCCAGAATCAGCGTCTTGCCGGGAAAGCGCGGGCGGTCGAGGCCGACCGCCGCCGCGGTGCCGAGCGCCACCGACAGCAGCGTCGCAAAAAAGCCGACGACAAGGCTGTTTTTCACCGACAGCAGCCACTGCGGGTTGTCGGCGATGTCGCGGTACCAGCGCAGCGAAAAACCCTCCGGCTGCAATGTCAGCATCTCGCGGGTGAAGGTGAAATACGGCTCGGCGTTGAACGACAACGGCACGATGACCGCCAGCGGCAGCATCAGAAAGGCGAACACCAGCCCGCAGCCGGTGCGAAACAGCCAGTGCCCGGCGGCGGAACCGGCCCTTGCGCGCGCCGCCATCACGCCACCCGCATCTTCTCGATGCCGACCAGTTTGTGGTACACCCAGTAAACCAGCAGCACCGCGGCCAGCAAAATCACGCCGAGCGCCGACGCAAACCCCCAGTTCAGCGACACCTTGATATGATAAAAGATGAAGTTGCTGATCAACTGCCCGCTCTGCCCGCCGACCAGCGCCGGCGTGATGTAATAGCCGACCGCCAGCATGAACACCAGCAAACTGCCGGCGCCGACGCCGACCAGCGTCTGCGGCAGATAGACCCGCGCAAACGCCGTCAGCGGCGTCGCGCCGAGCGACACGGCGACGCGCGTCAGCGAGCGCGGAATGCCGCGCATCACGCTGTACAGCGGCAGCACCATGAACGGCAGCAGCACATATATCATCGCCACCACCGTGCCGGTCAGGTTGAACACCATCTGGATGCGCTCGTCGTCGCCAATCAGGCCGAGCCACACCAGCGTGCCGTTGATGACGCCGTTGGATTGCAGCAGCGCGATCCAGCTGGTCGTCCTGACCAGCAGCGATGTCCAGAACGGCAGCAGCACCATGATCATCAGCCAGTTGCTGATGCGCGGCGGCAGCCCCGCCATCAGGTGGGCGACCGGAAACCCCAGCAGCAGGCAAAACAGCGTCACCGCGAGGCTGACCCACAGCGTGCGCAGGAAAATTTTTACATAAATGCGCTTGCCTTCCGGCTGGCGCGCGACGCCGCCGTCGTCGCCGCGCCGCAGGTCGAGCGCCGCCAGGTAGTTGACCTGTGTGTAGCGGCCCGAAGCCGCCTTGATGATCGTCCACACCTGCCGCCGGCCCCAGCGCGGGTCGAGTTGCGCCAGCCATTCGCGCCAGTTGCCGGCGGCGTCCGGCCCGCCGCCTGCGGCGAGGCGACGCCCGGTCTTGTTGAACAAACTGCGCATGCCGCTCATCCTGTAATTGAGATGGTTGGCGACGCGGCCTATCGTGCGCTCTTTGCGCGCCTGCCCGAGTTCGGCGGCGAAAACCGCCAGCGTGTCCTCGTCGGGCAGGCCGGCGCCGTCCCACTGCGCGAACGCCGCCGCGGTCTTCGGCATCCAGGTCTGAAGCGCCGAGTCGTCCACGCTGCGAAACAGGATGCCGCCGATAGGAACCAGATAGGTGACGGCCAGGAAAAGCAGCAGCGGCGCGACCAGCAGAAAGGCGCGCGAGCGGTGCAGGCCGGCGGCGACGCCGCGCACCAGGTGCTGGCGGCGGTCGGCGTCCTCGATTTTGTCTTCGGGCACGCCGACGGCGCGCACAATGGCAAAGGCGGCGTCCAGCCCGGCGATTTGCCCGGCGTCAAACGCCGGTTTGCCGTTGCCGTTCATGTTGTGCGCGCCGCGCGCTTCGGCGTTCGCCGGTTGCGCCGCAGGCCCGTCATGCTCCCTTGCCGCCGGTGCGCGGCGGCGCCGGAAACACGCGGCAGTCTTCCGCGTGCCAGCCCACCTTGACCGGTTGCCCGGCCTTGATGTCGCGCTTGCCGCGGTCGTTCGGGTATTTGGCGATCAGTTCGCCGCCGCCGCCGAGTTCAACGACGGCGCGCATGTAATCGCCGAGATAGACGAGGTCGCCGACGCGCCCGTCGAGGGCGTTGGCGCAGTCGCCGTCCGGGTTGATCAGCACCCGCTCCGGTCGCACCGCCAGCAGCACCTCGCCGCCGCCGGCGACGCCGACCGGCGTTCCGCGCAGGCGCCCGCCGCCGGCGCCGACCGCGCAGGTGTCGCCGTCTGTCTCCAGCAACTCGCCTTGCAGCAGGTTGTTCTCGCCGATGAAACCGGCGGTGAACGCATTGGCCGGGTATTCATAAATCATGTCGGGCGCGTCAATCTGCTGGATTCTGCCCTCGTTGAACACCGCCACCCTGCTCGACAGCGTCAGCGCCTCGCCCTGGTCGTGCGTCACATAAATCACCGTCAGGCCGAGTTGCTCGTGCAGGCGCTTGATCTCGTATTGCATATATTCGCGCAACTGCTTGTCGAGCGCGCCCAGCGGCTCGTCCATCAGCACCAGCGTCGGATGAAAAATCAGCGCGCGCGCCAGCGCCACCCGCTGCTGCTGCCCGCCCGACAACTGCGCCGGAAGCCGCGCGCCGAGGCCGGACAAATGCACCATCTCCAGCGCCTCGTCCACGCGCGCGCGGATTTCGGCCTTGTCCATGCCGCGCACCTGCAGCGGAAACGCCAGGTTGCCGGCCACCGTCATATGCGGAAACAGCGCGTAATTCTGGAACACCAGGCCGAGGCCGCGCTTGTGCGGCGGAATGTCGTTGACGCGCTCGCCGCGTATCAGGATTTCGCCGCTGGTGACCTCCTCAAAACCCGCCAGCATCATCAAGCAGGTCGTCTTGCCCGAACCCGACGGCCCCAGCAGCGTCACAAACTCGCCCTCGCGCACATCGAGGTTGAGGCTGTCCACGACCCACGACTGCTGGTCGTAGTTCTTGGAAACCTTGCGGAAACTGACGCAGACCGGCGCCATTCAGCCAACCGCCCGGGCGGCGCTCACGGCAGCCGCCCGACGACATTGCCGGCGCGGTCGTAGGCCTCTATGGCGCCCGCGCCGACGCGCATCCGCTCGACCACATCGGCGCCGTCGCGGACGCCGACGGCCAGCGCGTCGGCGCCGACACGAACGCGGTTGCCGGCGCCGTCGCGCAGCACCAGCCGGGCGCCGCCGGCGTCGGTCACATCGAGGCGCGCGCGCGCGTCGCCGGATTCGTTCATCAGCACCAGTTCCCTGGTCTTGACGCTGTCCTCGATTTTCTCCTGCCGCCCCGGGCGCAATTCCGGCGGCATCAGCGACTCATAGAGAAAAAAGGCGACGACGACAATCACCGCCATCCTCATGTTGCGCAGGTGGCGTTCAAGCGCCGCCACGCGGTTGTGGATTTCATCGTTTGACATCGGCAGACTCCCGTGTGGTTGGTGCGTCGCGGCGGCGCGCGGCGCCGGTTTTCATCGCAGGCGCGCGCCCGGCGGCGCGCGTCAGCGCGCCAGCCAGGTGCTGAAGCGTTCGGTCATCTCGTCGCCGTAGTCGGCCCACCACTCAAAGTCCCTTTCCAGCACATGCCGAAAATGTTCCGGCGTGGTCGGCATATGCGGCGCCATGTCGGCGCCGGTCTCGGCGTGGGTCGAGATCATCGCCATCGCCGAATGCCGCGCCGGGCCGTAGGAAATGTAGCGCGCCTGGTCGGCGAGGCGCTGCGTGTCGCTCGCAAACCGGACATATTCAAGCGCCTGCTCGCGGCGCGGCGTGCCCTTGACGATGGCATAGTAGTTCTTGGACCAGATTTGCCCGTCCCACACGATTCTGAACGGCTTTTTCTCCTTGTTCCAGGCGTTGAAAATGCGCCCGTTGTACGAGGTCGCCATCACCACCTCGCCGTCGGCCAGCATCAGCGGCGGCTGCGAGCCGGCTTTCCACCAGACCACATGCTCCTTGATGGTGTCGAGTTTGGCGAACGCGCGTTGCAGGCCCTCGTCGGTGGACAGCGTTTGATAAATCTTGTCGAGCGGCACGCCGTCGGCCATCAGCGCGAACTCAAGGGTCGAGCGCGGCGACTTTCTGAGGGCGCGCTTGCCGGGGAATTTTTCAAGGTCAAAGAAATCCTTCAGGCCGGCGGGCTTGGCGCCGGGGAAGCGGCTTTCGTCGTAGGCGAAGATTGTGGACCAGACAATCAACGGCACGCCGCATTCCGAATGCAGCATCTCGGGCAGAAAATCCTTCTCGGCGGGGGTGCCGTCCGGCGCGGGTGGGAACGACGCGATATCCACCGACTCGAGCAGGCCCTCGTCGCAGCCGCGCACCACATCCGCCAGTGTCATGTCCACGACATCCCAGGTGATGTTGCCCGACTGCACCTGCACCTGCACCTCGGCCAGCCCGCCGTTGTAGTCCTCGGCGTGAATGCGGATGCCGGTCTGCGCCGTGAACGGCTCGTGATACGCCTTGATCTGGCTGTAACTGTATGCGCCGCCCCACGACACCACCGTCAGCGCGTCCTGCGCCGCGATGGGCGCCGCCGCCAGCGCCGCGGCCAGTGCCGCGGGCAGCGCGGCAAGCGGGCGCCCGCGCCGCCGGCGCGCGGCGCGCGCGGGGCCGCCGGCGTGTTCACGGCCACCGCCCCGCGCAGTCCGGTTTTGTGTCCCGATCTTCAAGTGTTTATCCGTTTGCAGCATCCCGTTTTCTCCTGTCATTCATCCCGTTGACGGCGAACCTTCCGCGCCGCCCGCTTGCAACAGCAATGCGGCCAGCCGCCAAAACAGGCAAGTTGCCCGACACGCCCGCTCCGGCATAGTATAACCCCCCGCCGAAAATGCCGGGCTTGCATTATAATAACGGCCAAACAGCATGTCTGACACCAATACCCCAAATAACCCGCCGCGGCAATCCCTCACCTGGGCATTGATTGGACAGGCTTGCGCGGCGATATCCATACCGCCCAAAGGCTGGGGCGCAGTGGAAACCATCCTGTGGGACTATAAAACCTGGCTTGAGAAACTCGGGCACAAGGTGGTCATCATCAACACAGATGACCGGGGCGAGGTTATTGACACAATCAAGCGGCGCCGGCCCGATGTCGTGCACCTGCACCAGCATGACCTGGCCGATGTTCTGAACAAAATCCGCGTTCCGGTAAAGATTTTCAGCAGCCATTCCGGGTACAGGATATACAAGCTGGGCACTTTTCTTTCTTTGCACAAATATCTCATCCAATATCCGCAAGACGGCCTGATTGTTTTTGCCATGTCTGCGGCCCAGAGAAAGATGTTTCTTGATCTCGGATGCAATCCCGCCGAGGTCTTTGTCACGCCGAACGGCACCGACCACCGCAAATTCAAATTCCGCGGAGCACCGTTGCACGAAAACCGCAGCATCTATCTGGGGAACATTGACAACAACAAAAGGCAGCACCTGTACCAGGCGATTGATTCCGTTGATTTTGTCGGGTCTCACGGCGGCAAAAAATTCGACAGAACGCGCGAAAACTATCTGGGAGAGTGGACGCGCGACACCCTCTACGAACATTTGTCGGACTATGCCAGCCTGGTCATTCTGAGCAAAGTCGAAGTCGCCGCCCCGCTGGTCGTTCTGGAAGCGCTGGTTTGCGGGCTGGGCGTGGTCGTCAGCACCGCCGCGTCGGTCAATCTGGACACGAAATTGCCGTGGATTAGCGTCATCCCGGACGAAAAAATAACCGATGTCGCCTTTGTCGAGGCCGAGATTGCGCGCAACCGTGAAATATCGCTGCGACACCGCGAGCAAATACGCGAATACGGCGTTGGAAATTTCTCGTGGGAGAAACTGGTTCCCCGCTACGCCGATTTGTGCATGAAACTGCACGCCGGGAGAGCCGTGCCGCAAGCCCCATCCGCCCGCAAGAAGGCCGCCTTCCGCAGACTGCGGTATTTGCTGCCGGCTCTGCCGTCCCTCTTCTTTTTTTATATTCCTTGCCATCTGATTTTCAGATCACTTCCCTACAGGATTTTCCGTTCATTCCGGTGACAAGCCATGTCTGAAAAGCCAAGCGAGATTTCAAGAAAGCGCCTGTCGGTCGCGGTGCGCGTCGGCGGGGTTGTTATCGGCGGCGGGCACCCGGTCGCGGTGCAGTCCATGACCAGCACCGACACCGCCGATGTCGGGAAAACCGTCGCGCAGATTTCCGAACTGGCCGAAGCCGGCTCGGAACTGGTGCGAATCACGGTCAACAACGAGGAGGCGGCGCGCGCGGTGCCGCGGATTGCCGAACGCCTCGCGGCGAAGAACATCGGCGCGCCGCTGGTCGGCGACTTTCACTTCAAC
>RKSI01000028.1 GCA_007570905.1 Gammaproteobacteria bacterium | reverse complement strand
CAGAAAATCGCGCGCGTCGGCGCCGAGATTGACCTGGTTGACATAAAGGTTGTTGATGTCCAGCAGCAGGCCGCAGTCGGCGCGCTCGCAAACGGCGTTGACGAATTCCGCCTCGCTCATCATTGAGTGGCCGAAATCCAGATAGCACGAGATGTTCTCTATCAGTATGCGCCGCCGCAGGCGTTCCTGTATCCGCCCGATGCGTTCGGCGGCGTGGCGCACCGCCTCTTCGGTGCGCGGCAGCGGCAGCAGGTCGTGCTGGTACTCGCCGCACGCCGACACAAAGCACAGGTGGTCGGAGACCCACGCCGGCTGGTAGCGGTCGGCCAACTCCTTGATCTGGCCGAGATAGCCGTCGTTGAGTTCGTCGGCGGAACCGACCGACATGCCGACGCAGTGGAAGGTGCAGGCGTGGTTTTCGCGCACCCTTTCAAGGTCGCGGCGGCAGCGCCCGCCTTCCGCGAGATAGTTGTCTGCCAGAATTTCCAGCCAGCCGACATCGCGCCGCCCGCGCGCAATCTCGGCGACATGAGGCGAGCGCAGGCCGATGCCGACGCCGTTAATTTCCCCTTTCAATGCCGGATGCCGGATTGGCCCGCGGCGCCGCCGCAAGGCGAGGGCGCCCGGGCCGCGAGCGAATTACTTCGCCGGCCTGGTCGCGACGACCTCGCCCCCGGCGATTTTCGCGCAGGTGCCTTCGGGCACATAGACCCACTCGTTTTTGTCGTTGTCCATCGCGGCCTGCCCGGCGCAGCCGTGCTTGCCGTCAAGCGAGCCGCAGTCGTTCATGCCTTTCTTGGCGATGCCGGCGCATTTCTCCCACATCTTCGGCGCGTCGGGAACCGCCGCCGCCTGGGTGGCGAAAGCGCCCGCGCCGAGCGCCAGGACTCCGGCGAGCGTCGAGGTGAAGGTCTTGTTTCTGGACATGATGTTTCTCCTTTTTTGAGTTGCGTTGAAGGGCGGTTTTGCGCCGCCCGCGTTGTCGCCGGATTATACCGGACTTCGGTTCGGGTGAGTCGGCCTGTAAGCCGGGTTCTGTCGTGAACGGTCATTCATCTGGGACGCATGTCGCCATGCGCCTCTTGCGGTTTACCCGGAAGCGCACACGGGCCGTGTGACGCGCAACGCGCTTGCCTCCCTATTCAACCTTGCTTCAGGCGGGGTTTACCCTGCCGCCGGTGTTGCCACCGGCGCGGTGCGCTCTTACCGCACCTTTTCACCCTTACCGCGCCCGCGGGCGCGGCGGTGTATTTTCTGTGGCACTTTCCATAGGCTCGCGCCTTCCAGGCGTTACCTGGCGCCCTGCCCTGTGAAGCCCGGACTTTCCTCTGTGCAATCACAGCGACCGTCCGGCCGACTCGCGCACAGCATAGCATGATGTTGTACTATCCATGCCGGCAATGACGCAAAACAACCGGAATTTCGCGCCGCTGGAGGGCGGCGGCGCGGCGGCGGCGGGCGGCGATGGAAACCATTGAACTGCTGGCGCAAATCAAGCGCTCCCACGACCGCTACAACCGTCTGCTGACGGTGGCGCTGGCCGCCGCGGTGTGCCTGGCCGGGGTGCTGCTGTGGCGCGGCGGCGTGCCGCTGCTGGACGAGCACAAGCCCGGCGTCGGCCTCGCCATCATGTTTCTGGCCCTGGTGTTTTACAAGATTCCTTATATCGCCTACCGCCTGAACCGCCGCCGCTACGCCGCCGACGGCGACGGCCTGCGCCTGATGGGCGCCAACTGGCGGCAGTACAGGGCCAGAATCATGCAGCAGGCGCCGCGCTGAGGCGCCGGGCTTTATAATGTTTGCGGCGTGCGAAAGTGGCGGAACCGGCAGACGCGCCGGCTTTAGGAGCCGGTGGGGAACAAATCCCTGTGAGAGTTCGAATCTCTCCTTTCGCACCATCGCCGCGCGCGGATGGCGCGCGCGTTCGGGGTTATAATCCCCTGCGGCGCGCGCGGCAGGATTTGCGCCGCGGCGCAACCATGATTGGCATTGATGGATTTCTCGGTTGAAACGGCGGGGCCTCTCGGGCGCAAACTGCGCATCCGGGTCGCCGCCGCGGATGTGCGCGGGCAGGTTGACAAGCGCCTGCGCCAGTTGTGCAAGAGCGTGCGCCTCGACGGCTTTCGCCCCGGCAAGGCGCCGCTGCGAATTGTCGAGCAGCGTTTCGGCAAAAAAGTTTTCAGCGAGGTCGCAAGCGATTTGATGCAATCCAATTACACCGAGGTGCTGCAAAAGGAATTGCTGAAACCGGCGGGCTACCCGCGTTTTGAGGAAGTCCGCGCGGAGCCGGGCCGCGACCTGGAGTTCACCGCCAGCATTGAGGTGTATCCGGAGTTTGAGGCGGCGGCGATGGACGGCGCCGTGATTGAAAAGCCGGTGGCCGCGGTCACCGAAGCGGATGTGGACAACATGGTGGAGCGCGTCCGCAAAAACCGCGCCGACTGGCAGGCGGTTTCACGCCCGGCGCGCGCCGGCGACCGCCTGACGCTGGATTTTGGCCGCGCCGGTGATGACACGGATGAAGACGTCGGCGGGGGCGGCGAAGGCGCCGGGGGCGGCGAGAGTGGCCGGCACGCCGCCGATGACGCCCGGCAGGGCGCGGCGTCCGACCGCCCGCAGGAAGTCACGGTGGAACTGGGCGCGCCCGGCGTCCCGCCCGCATTCAACGAAGACCTTGCCGGCGTGTGCGCCGGCGAGACCCGCCGCGTGCGGATGGCCGGCGGCGACGGCGGCGAGACGCAGCGCGATGTGACCGTGCGCGCGGTCGCGGAACCCGTCGTGCCGGCGCTGGACGACGCGTTTTTCAGCGCCTGCGGCGTCGAGTCAGGCGGCCTGGACGGGTTGCGCGCGATGCTGCGCGAAGGCATGGAAAACGAATTGCGCGCGCGCCTCGCGCAACTGCTGAAACAGCGCGTGATGGCCGCGCTGCTGGAACACAACCGGTTTGAGGTGCCCGCGGTGATGGTTGAGCATGAAATCGGCACGCTGCGCAAGGAGGCGGCGAGCCGCTTCCGGATGGCGGAAGAAGACGCCGCGAACCTGCCGGCGGACCTGTTCCGCGACGAGGCGCTGCGCCGCGTGCGCCTCGGCCTGCTGCTGCACCGCTACGCCGAACAGCACGACATCCGCGCCGACCGCGCGTCGTTTGAGGCGCGCCTGGACAAACTGGCGGCCTCGTACGAAGACCCCGAAAGCGTCAAGAACCATTACCGCGCCAACGAGCGGATGCGCCGCGCCGTCGAGGCTCTTGCGGTAGAGGACCAGGTCGTGGCGCGGGTGCTTGAAACGGCGCAGGTCGATGAAAAACCCCGCTCCTTCGATGAAATCGTTCACCCCGGCCAGGAGAAAACCGCCGATGCCGCGCAGTGAACCCGCCGCCGCCCTGGTTCCCATCGTCGTCGAGCAGACCTCGCGCGGCGAGCGTTCATATGACATCTACTCGCGCCTGCTGAAAGAGCGCGTCGTGTTCGTCGTCGGCGCCATTGAAGACCAGATGGCGAACCTTGTCATCGCGCAGATTCTTTTCCTCGAGTCCGAGAACCCGGAAAAGGACATCTCGCTGTACATCAACTCCCCCGGCGGCTCGGTGTCGGCGGGGCTTGCCATTTATGACACGATGCAGTTCGCAAAACCCGATGTCAGCACGCTGTGCGTCGGCCAGGCGGCGAGCATGGGCGCGCTGCTGCTGGCCGGCGGCGCACACGGCAAGCGCCATGCGCTGCCCCACTCCAAAATCCTGATTCACCAGCCGCTCGGCGGCTTTCAGGGGCAGGCCACCGATGTGGACATCCACGCCAGGGAAATCCTGAAGGCGCGCGACCAACTCAACCGCATCCTCGCCGGGCACACCGGCCAGGACGCCGCGCGCATCGCCCGCGACACCGAGCGCGACCGTTTCATGGATTCGCAGGAAGCCCGTGACTACGGCATTGTGGACAAAATCCTGCTGCACCGGGAGTCCTGAGGTTTGCCAAACGCCGCCGTTTGTGTTTTATTGAGGGCGTCGGGCCGGGGGTTTTCATGAGCAAGGACCAGGGCAAACTGCTGTATTGTTCTTTCTGCGGAAAGAGCCAGCGCGAGGCGCGCAAGTTGATTGCGGGGCCTTCGGTTTTCATCTGCAACGAGTGCATAGACCTGTGCAACGAGATTCTGCGCGAGGAGATGGAGGAAGGCCCGCTGCACGAGGGCCGCGACCTGCTGAAGCCGCGCGAGATCAAGGGCGAACTCGACCAGTATGTCATCGGCCAGGAATACGCCAAGAAAGTCCTCGCGGTCGCCGTGTACAACCATTACAAGCGCCTGCTCAGCGAGAAGGAGAAGAAGGGCGCCGATATCGAACTTTCCAAGAGCAACATCCTGCTCATCGGCCCGACCGGTTCCGGCAAGACGCTGCTGGCGCAGACGCTGGCGAAACTGCTGAATGTGCCTTTCACAATCGCCGACGCGACGACGCTGACCGAGGCCGGCTATGTCGGCGAGGATGTCGAGAACATCATCCAGAAACTGCTGCAAAAGGCCGACTACGATGTGGACAAGGCGCAGCGCGGCATCGTCTATATCGACGAGATAGACAAAATCTCGCGCAAATCCGACAACCCGTCCATCACCCGCGATGTCTCCGGCGAGGGCGTCCAGCAGGCGCTGCTGAAACTAATAGAGGGCACGGTGGCGTCGGTGCCGCCGCAGGGCGGGCGCAAGCACCCGCACCAGGAATTCCTGCAGGTGGACACCTCCAATGTGCTGTTTATTTGCGGCGGCGCCTTCGCCGGGCTGGAAAAGGTCATCCGGCGGCGCACCGACAAGAGCAGCATCGGCTTCTCGGCGGAAATCAGGGACGCCGCCGACGGCGCGGCGCTGACCGCGATACTGAAGAAGGTCGAGTCGGAGGATCTCATCAACTACGGCCTGATTCCGGAATTCGTCGGGCGCCTCGCCGTGACCGCGGTGCTCGAGGAACTCGACGAGAACGCGCTGGTTCGCATCCTGACCGAGCCGCGCAGCGCGCTGGTGAAGCAATACCGCTACCTGTTCGGCATGGAGGGCGTTGAACTGGAGTTCAAGGACGAGGCGCTGCGCACGGTGGCGCGCAAGGCGAAGGACAAGAAAACCGGCGCGCGCGGCCTGCGCAGCATCATAGAGAACATTCTGCTCGACACGATGTACGAACTGCCGTCGTCCGTAAATGTGGAGAAAGTGGTGGTGGACAGCAGCGTCGCCGAGGGCGCGAACGCGCCTTTCCGCCTCTACCGGGGCGCCGCGGGCGACTATGAGAAGGCGGTCTGAATGGCGGTCTGAGGGGCGGTCTGAAAAGGCCGTGTGACGCCGAAGTTCGCCGGCCAATTGCAATGGCCGGAATTGCCCCCATAATGGGGGGACAACCCGTTGTTTTTTTTGTGAGGTAATCCCAATGGCTGAATATCAACGCGAGACCGCCGCCGGCGATGTCATCGAAATGGTGCCGATTCTGCCGCTGCGCGATGTCGTCGTCTATCCGTACATGGCGGTGCCGCTGTTTGTCGGGCGCGAGAAGTCGGTGCGCGCGCTGGAGGCGGCGATGCGCGACGACAAGCAAATCATGCTGGTAACGCAGAAGGCGGCGGAGAACGAAGACCCCGGCACCGCCGACATCTACCATGTCGGCACGCTGGCGACGATACTGCAACTGCTGAAACTGCCGGACGGCACCATCAAGGTGCTGGTGGAGGGCGAGTTGCGCGCCAAGGTGCTGCACTTTATAGAAGACGACGATTACCTGAAAGGCGACCTCAAGGTGCTGAAGCCGTATTCGTCGGAAGACGCCAAAAAACTCGAGGCCGCGTCGCGCTCGCTGTTCGGCCAGTTTGAGCACTATGTGAAACTCAACAAGAAAGTGCCCGCGGAACTGCTGCAATCGCTCGCCGGCATTGAGGATCCGGGCCGCCTCGCCGACTCCATCGCGGCCCATATGTCGCTGAAAATAGACGAAAAACAGAAACTCCTGGAAATCGCCGACGAATACCGGCGGCTGGAGCACATCCTGTCGCTGGTGGCCGAGGAACTGGATGTGCTGCAAATCGAGAAGAAGATACGCAACCGCGTCCAGAAGCAGATGGAGAAAAGCCAGCGCGAGTACTACCTCAACGAGCAGATGAAGGCGGTGCAGCAGGAACTGGGCGAACTCGACAATGTGCCGAACGAGACCGAGGAGTACCGCGCCAAGATCAAGAAGGCCGGCATGCCCGCCGAGGTTCGCAAGAAGGCCGACGCCGAGGTCAACAAACTCAGCATGATGACGCCGATGTCGGCGGAGGCCACGGTGGTGCGCAACTACCTCGACTGGCTGGTGGGCCTGCCGTGGAAGAAGAAGTCCAAAATCAAGAAGGATTTGCACGCCGCCGAGCAGATCCTGGAAGAGGACCACTACGGCCTCGACAAGGTCAAGGAGAGAATCCTTGAATACCTCGCCGTCAACCAGCGGGCGAAGACCATCAAAGGCCCGATTCTGTGCCTGACGGGGCCGCCCGGCGTCGGCAAGACCTCGCTGGGGCGCTCCATCGCGCGCGCCACCGGGCGCAAGTTCTCGCGCATGGCGCTCGGCGGGGTGCGCGACGAGGCCGAGATACGCGGCCACCGCCGCACATATGTCGGCGCGCTGCCCGGCAAGTTGATTCAGAACCTGTCCAAGGCCGGCGTCAGAAACCCGCTGTTTCTGCTCGACGAGGTGGACAAGATGTCTATGGATTTCAGGGGCGACCCGGCGTCGGCGCTGCTCGAGGTGCTCGACCCGGAGCAAAACCACACCTTCGCCGACCACTACCTGGAGGTGGAGTTCGACCTGTCCGATGTGATGTTCGTGTGCACCGCCAACAGTCTGAACATCCCGCCGCCGCTGCTCGACCGCATGGAGGTCATCCGCCTGCCCGGCTACACCGAGGATGAAAAACTCAACATCGCGTCGCGCTATTTGATACCGAAGCAGACCGGGGACAGCGGCCTTGCCGAAAAGGAAATCGCGTTCTCGCCGGCGGCCATCCGCAGCATCATCCGCTACTACACCCGCGAGGCCGGCGTGCGCGGACTGGAGCGCGAGATTGCGAAGATTTGCCGCAAGGTCGTCAAGTCGCTGCTGATGAACCGGCACAAGGACAAGGACGCCGTGAAGACCGTCCACATCCAGCCGCGCTCGCTCGAGAAATACCTCGGCGTCCGCAAGCACCGCTACGGCGTCGCCGAAGAGGAGGACCGCATCGGCCAGGTCAACGGCCTGGCGTGGACCGAGGTCGGCGGCGAATTGCTGACGGTGGAGGCCGCCATCATGACCGGCAAGGGCAAACTGACCCACACCGGGCAGTTGGGCGATGTGATGCAGGAATCGGTGCGCGCCGCGATGACGGTGGTGCGGAGCCGCACCGACGCGCTCGGCATCCAGCCCGACTTTTACGAGACCCGCGACATTCATGTGCATGTGCCCGAAGGCGCGACGCCGAAGGACGGCCCGAGCGCCGGCGTCGCTATGTGCACCGCGATTGCGTCGGCGCTGACGAAAATTCCGGTGCGCTCCGATGTCGCGATGACCGGCGAAATCACGCTGCGCGGCGAGGTGCTGGCAATCGGCGGCCTCAAGGAGAAGTTGCTGGCGGCGTTGCGCGCGCGCGTGCAGACGGTGCTGATTCCGCAGGAGAACAAGAAAGACCTGAAGGAAATCCCGTCCAATATCCTAAACAAACTGGATATCCGTCCGGTGCGCTGGATAGACGAGGTGCTGGAGGCGGCGCTGACCGAGGCGCCGTCGCCGGCTGATTTCAGCGGCGAGGGCGAGCCGCTGGACGATGCCTCGTCCAAAAAAATCCCTGCGAAATCAAGCCGTTCAACGGAAATACAGCGCCACTGATGCGGCCTCCGGGCGCCCTGCTGCGGGGCGCTCTGCGCCTTGTGGGGCACAAATCCCTTGCCGGGCCGTTTTTTATTGTAGAATTGCCCCCGCCGCAAGACTTTTGACTGCCTGCGCAAGCGGAAAGCGTTGTGCGGCGGCGCCTGGTTTCAGGCGGCGTTGGGCGACGGGGAAGTAACCGGCGGCATAAAAACGTAACTTTCATTATCCAGAACAAGGAGAAACAAAGAATAATGAATAAATCTGAGTTAATTGAAGCAGTCGCGGATGATGCGGATTTGTCCAAGGCGGACGCATCGCGTGCGGTGGACGCCTTTGTCGGCTGTATAACCCGCAGTCTGCGGAAGGGAGAGCAGGTAACCGTCGTCGGTTTTGGCACTTTCCTGGTCCGTCAGCGCAGCGCCCGCAGCGGGCGGAATCCCCGCACCGGCGAGAGCATCCAGATTGCCGCCAGCAGGGTGCCCGCTTTCAAGGCCGGCAAGAGCCTGAAGGAGTCGCTGAACTGACGCCCCGCCGGGTTTGGGGTGCTTAGCTCAGCGGGTAGAGCACCGCCCTTACAAGGCGGAAGTCGGGGGTTCAAGTCCCTCAGCACCCATCGGTCAGGGGAGTGGTAGTTCAGTTGGTTAGAATACCGGCCTGTCACGCCGGGGGTCGCGGGTTCGAGTCCCGTCCACTCCGCCACCGGTTTCGCGGTTTCCGTGGCAATGGCCGGTAGTCTGATTTTTGCAATGGGGGCGGTCGCACTGCCCCCATTGTTTTTTCCGCAGAATTTTTTCCGTCACCGAAGATGCTTCTGAAAATCAGGGAAAAGGCGACCGGCTGGATCGCCTACACCATCGTAACGCTGATTGCGATACCTTTCGCGCTGTGGGGCATTCAACAGTATTTCGGCTGGAGCGACGCGCCGACGGCGCTTTCCATCGGCGATGTAGAGATCAGCAGCGCCCAGATCGCGCGCAGTTTCACGCAGCGCAAGCGCGACATCGAGGCCGGGTCGCAGGGCGCCGCGATGCCGCCGGACGACGCCATTTTGTCGCAGGTCATCAGCGACCGCCTCGGCCAGGAATTGCTGAGCCAGGCCGCCGACCGCTACCGCTACGAGGTGGCGGATGCGACGCTGGCGAAGATGATTTCCGAACTGCCGCAGTTCCAGAACGACGGGCGTTTCGACCCCGGCCAGTACACGCTGTTCTTGCAGTCGCAGCGCATACCGAAGACCGCCTTTGAGAACAACTACCGCAGCCAGTTGAAGCGCTCGCAGTTTCTTGAGGTGATACGCGAGTCGAGTTTTGTCCTCAAGAGCGAGCGCGAGCAGTACGAGAAGTTGTTCAGCCAGGAGCGCAAAGTGCGCTATGTGACCGTCACCGCCGACAACTTTCTTGAACCCGGCGGCGTCGGCGACGAACAGGCGCAGGCGTATTACGAGCAGAACAGGGATCAATACCGGTCGCCGCTGAAGGTGCGCTTTCGCTACATTGAAATCAAGACGGACGACCTGGTCTCCGACCAAGCCGTCAATGAAGAGCAGGTGCGGGAATACTACGACACCCGCGGCGACGAGTTTGCGACGCCGGAACAACGCCGCGCCCGCTACATCCTCGTTTCCGCCGAACAGCGCGACGACGAGCAGATGGCTGCGCGCCTGCGTGAAATCAGCGGCAAAATCGCCGCAGGCGCCGACTTCGCCGGGTTGGCGCGGGAATATTCCGACGACGCGCTGACCGCCGAATCCGGCGGTGAATTGCCGCCGATGTCGGAGGACGATGTCACCGACGAGGCCGTCCGCGACGCCGTCTTCGGCCTTGCCGAGGGAGAGGTCAGCGAGCCGGTAGAAGGCGAATTCGGCTACCGTATCTTTCAACTCGCAGAAATCACGCCGCGCGAGGAAAGAACATTTGACGAGGTGCGCGACGAACTGGAAGAGGCGCTGAAATACGAGCGCGCCGAGCAGCAATACGCCGGGCTGGTCACCGACATCAACCGCATCTCCTACGAGCAGGGCGAGTTGTTTTTCCGCATCATGGCGCAGGCGTATTCGGGCATTCCGATACGGGTGACGCCGTGGCTTGACGCCGGCAAGGAGGAGGGGTTGCTGGCGTGGCCGCGGGCCAGGCAGGTGGCGCTGACGCGGCTGCTGGCAGGCGAGGAACTGAACAGCGGCATGGTCGAGGTGGAGCACGGCCACGCGCTGTTTTTCTCCATTGACGAGCGGCAGCCGTCCAGGCAGTTCAAGTTTGACGAAGTGAAGGAAGATGTCGTCGCGGCGCTGGTCGCCGGGCGCGCCGCTCAGGCCGCGCGCCGGCGTCACCAGGAGTGGCTGAACCTGCTGCGAACCGGCGCCAGGACGCTGGACGAATTGACGGGCGACGGCGCGTTTGAAGTCGTGGACGCCGGCTATATCAACCGCTACGACAGCGAACTGCCAGCCGATGTCGTCAAGGTTGCCTTTGTGACGGACGCGCCCGCCGCCGGGCCGCCGGTTTATGCCGCCGCGCAGGACGGCGGCGAGCCGGCCATCGTCGAGGTGTCGGCGGTGCGCCAAGGCGACGAACTGGAGCCGGAGCCGCTGTCGTTCGCCGGGCGCGAGACGCAGGCCGTGCTGGAAAGCCTGCGCGATGTGTTTGAAGTGAGGCTGGACAGGGACGAATTGCAGAAGTTGACCGAATCCCTGTGAACCCGGACACGGGCCGGGAACACGAAACCTGAAACCTGAGCGGAGCGCCGACATGAAAAAAATCCCCCTGCACTGGCAAATCCTGATTGCGCTGATTCTGGCCGTCATCGTCGGGTTGCCGACGACGACCGAGACCATGCTGTTCGGCGTGCGGCTTTACGACATCATGGGCTTTTTCGGCCAGATGTTCATGAACGCGCTCCGGATGATAGTCATTCCGCTGGTGTTCGCGTCCATCGTCTCCGGCGTCGCGTCGGTCGCAAGCGACCGCGGCTTCGGGCGGCTCGGCGGCAAGACCTTCGTCTATTACCTCGCCACCAGTTTGTTCTCGATTATCACCGGCCTGACGCTGGTCAACCTGATTCAGCCCGGCGCCTTCTTCACCGGCGACCCGGAGAGCCTCGGCCTGTCCACCGATGCATCCGAGGTCATGGAGAAAGTCGGCGGGCGCGGCTTCGGCGACCTGGTCGGCGTGTTTCTGCGGATGATACCGGTGAATGTGTTCCAGGCCGCCGCCGAGGGCCAGTTTCTGGCGGTGATTTTCTTCGCGGTGCTGTTCGGCTACTTCATGGCCAAGGTGCGCGAGGAATTCGCGTCGCCGATGACGGACTTCTGGGAGGCGATGTACCGGGTGATGATGAAAATCACGCTGTGGGTCATCAAGTTCGCGCCCATCGGCGTGTTCGCGCTGGTCGGCAAGGTGGTGATGTCTTCCGGGCTGGATGTGTTCAGGATACTGCTGCTGTTTTTCATCACCGTGCTGGCGGCGCTGGCGGTGCACTTCTTCGTCGTGCTGCCGCTGATACTGCGCTTCGCCGCGGGGCTTTCGCCGGTCGCCTACCTCAAGGCGATGCTGCCCGCCGTGCTGATGGCGTTCTCGACCGCGTCGTCGTCCTCGACTCTGCCGGTCACGATGGAGTGTGCGCGCGACCGCGTCGGCGCATCAAACCGCGTCAGCGGCTTTGTGCTGCCGCTGGGGGCGACCGTCAACATGGACGGCACCGCGCTCTACGAGTGCGTCGCGGTTATTTTCATCGCCCAGGTGTACGGCGTTGACTTGAGCATCACGACGCAGTTCATCGTCGTGATGCTGGCGCTGCTGACTTCGGTCGGCGTCGCCGGCGTGCCCGCCGCCAGCCTCGTCGCCATCACGCTGATACTGGCCGCCGTCGGCCTGCCGGTCGAGGCCATCGCGCTGATACTCGCGGTGGACCGCGTGCTGGACATGTGCCGCACCAGCGTCAATGTGTACAGCGACGCCTGCGCCACCGGCGTCGTCGCGCGCAGCGAGAAGGAAAAACTGCTGGTGTGACGCCCGCCTGCGGGCGGCAACTTTTGGCCTGGCGCCCGCCTGCGTGCTGCCGGCCTGCGCCCGCCTGCTAGCGGCCCGCGCTCATGCCGACGAGGTTGTAGCCGGCGTCCACATGCAGGATTTCGCCGGTGACGCCGCTGGCGAAGTCCGAGCACAGAAAGGCCGCGGCGTTGCCGACCTCGTCGATTGAGACATTTTTGCGAAGCGGCGCGGTGCGCTCGACATGCTCCAGCATCTTGCGGAAATCGCCGATGCCGGAGGCGGCCAGCGTCTTGATCGGCCCCGCCGAGATGGCGTTGACGCGCGTGCCCTCCGGCCCCAGGCAGTCGGCCAGATAACGCACATTGGCCTCGAGGCTCGCCTTGGCCAGCCCCATCACATTGTAGTTCGGCACGACTTTCTCGGCGCCGTAGTAGGTCAGCGTCAGCACCGCGCCGCCGCCGCGCATCAGCGGCCTGGCGCCCGCCGCCAGCGCCGTCAGGCTGTAGCAACTGGTCTCGTGCGCCGCCGTGAAACCGGCGCGGCTGGCGTTTGCGGCGTAGTCGCCGCCGAGTTCCTCGCGCGGCGCGTAGGCGATGGAATGCACCAGGATGTCCAGTTGCGGCCAGCGTTCGCCGAGCGCCTTGAACAGCGCGGCGATTTCGCCGTCGTTCTGCACATCGCACGGCAGCGTGATGTCGGAGCCGCATTGCGCGGCGAGTTCCTCGACGCGCCCGCGCAGCCGCTCGTTCTGGTGGGTGAAGGCCAGTTCGGCGCCTTCGCGCTGCATCGCCTGCGCGATGCCCCACGCGATCGAGCGGTTGCCGGCGATGCCGGTAATCAGCGCGCGTTTTCCGTCCAGCAGTTTCATCAGGGTTGCTCCATGCAGCGGCCTCACGGGCCGGGGTTGAAGGTTGCGTGTTCCTGGAACCACATTTCGGCGGCTTTGGCGGCGGCGGCGACCGAACGCACCTCCTTGTAGAAGGCGTCAATCTGGTCGTAGTCGCCGTTGAATTTGCCGGCATAAACCGGGAATTCAATGCCGCCGTCCCACGCCACCAGGATGTCGGTTTCCCGGTTGTAGAAGACGACGGCGCCTGCGCTGACAATGTCCTGAAGTTCCATTTTTCGCGGCCTATCATAGCAGAAGCGCGCTGCCACAAGTGATTGAACCGGGGGCGGGGTTGAACAGGAGAGGGGCAGGGGCTATATTGTCTTTGCATTCCGGCACGGGTCCGGAATCAAACCAATCGGGACTTACACAGAGAGGTAATCGCGAATATGCAACAAGACAATACCATCGCGGCGCTTAATGAACTGGTTTCCATTCATCTGGCGGCGCGTTGCGTGAACAACGGGGAATTCATGGCGGCGATGCGCGATGACGCGAAGGCGGCTGTGATTTCCTGTTTGCCGGAAGGTTTGTCCATCGGCGACGACATCGCTGTCAGGGCGGAGCAGAACACCGCGGATGTGATGCACATTTGCGTGCCGGATTATTCCGTTCTCGAGCATCTCGGGGAAAACCTGACGGATGAGCAGTTGGCCAAAATCAGCGGAGGCGCTTTCGAGATTACCTGTGCTCTTTCGGTCATCGGGGTCGTCACGGCGACCATCTTCATCGGCTCGGTCAAGGCCGGGGCGCTTGCCAATACCGTGGCGGTCGCCATCGGCGCCGCCACCGTCGTCGGCTTGACGGCCACCGTGGCCGCTGTCGGCACGGGCGTCGGCGTCGGCATCGCAGCCGGGCTTGGGCATTTCGCCGGCGACCAGGAAGTCACGGTGGGGCACGCCAGTTAGCGCGCCGCGCCGGATGTATTTCTTTCACGAGGCCGCGATTCGCGGTCTCTTTTTTGCCCGAATGCGGCGCGCCGGCCGGCGCGGCTGACCAGCCGCTGCCGCCGGACGGTTGCTGCATTCCGCCGGGCGGTCTCCAGTGTCAGCCGCCGCAGGCCGGGCCGCCGCCGCCGCCGGCGTCCGGCTGACCGCGCCTTTTTGCCCGCCGGTGTGCGCGACGCGGGCGCGGCGCATATAATGGGCGCGCAATGGCCGCCTCTCTCCGAATCTGCCGGATTTGCGTTGTGGCCGCGGCGGCGCTGTCACAGGCGGGTTGCGGCGAGGGCGCGTGGAACAACCCCTACGCCGGCGACGCCGACGGCGACATCCTTTATTCGGCCTTTGCCGAGCGCCCCAAGCACTTTGACCCGGCGCGCTCCTACAGTTCCAATGAATACGCGGTGCTGGGCCAGGTCGTTGAGCCGGTGCTGCACTACCATTACCTGAAGCGCCCGTATCAACTGGAGCCGCTGACGGCGGCGGTGATGCCGCGGGTGACGCACTACGACGCCGGCGGGCGCGTCACGCGCGACACCGGCGCCGTCGCCACCACCGCCTACGACATCGAGATACGCCCCGGCATTCGCTACCAGCCGCACCCGGCTTTCGCGCGCTTCGCCGGCGGCAACTACCGTTACCGGCCCGTCGCCCCGGCGCAACTGGACGGCGTGTATGAACTGGCGGATTTCGCCGGGACCGGCAGCCGCGAACTGCGCGCCGCCGACTATGCCTACCAGATTAAGCGCCTCGCCGACCCCGCGGTGCATTCGCCGATTGCCGGGATACTGGAACGCCACCTCGTCGGTTTCGCCGATTTGCGCGCGCGCCTGGCCGCGGCGCGCGAGGCGCTCGCGCCCGGCGAATGGCTGGACTTGCGCGCGTTTGACATGGAAGGCGTCACGGTGGTCGGGCCGCACCGTTACCGGATTACGGTGCGCGCAGGCTACCCGCAGTTCATATACTGGCTGGCGATGCCGTTCTTCGCGCCGATGCCGTGGGAGGCCGACGCCTTCCACAGCCAGCCCGGTTTCAAGGAGCGCAACCTGACGCTCGACTGGTACCCGGTCGGCACCGGCGCCTACATGCTGACCGAGAACAACCCCAACCTGCGCATGGTGCTGGAGCGCAACCCCAACTTCCGCGCCGATTACTACCCGCTTGAGGGCGAGGACGGCGACGCCGCGCGCGGCCTGCTGCAAGACGCCGGCGCCAGACTGCCGTTTATCGACAAGGTCATCTACAGCCTGGAGAAGGAGAACATTCCCTACTGGAACAAGTTTTTGCAGGGCTATTACGACCGCGCCGGCATCAGTTCCGACAGCTTTGACCAGGCGGTGCAACTGGGGCAGGGCGGCGAGTTTGAATTGACCGGCGCGATGCGCGAGCGCGGCATATCCCTGTCGGTCACCTACTCAACATCCGTTTTCTACACCGGCTTCAACATGCTCGACCCGGTCGTCGGCGCCGCCGGCGGCGAGCGCGCGCGCAAACTGCGCCTCGCGCTGTCCATTGCGATGGACACCGGCGAGTTCATCTCTATTTTCCAGAACGGGCGCGGCATTCCGGCGCAGGGGCCGCTGCCGCCCGGCATCTTCGGCCACCGCGACGGCGAGGCCGGGGTTAACCCTTATGTCTATGACTGGCGCGGCGGGCGCGCCGTGCGCAAGCCGCTGGACGAGGCGCGGCGCCTGCTCGCCGAGGCCGGCTACCGCGGCGGCATCGACCGCGAGACCGGCAAGCCGCTGGTGCTTTACTACGACTCGGCCAGCGCCGGCCCCGACGCCAAATCGTGGCTGAACTGGGTCCGCAAGCAGTTTGCGAAACTCGACATTCAACTGGTCATGCGCAGCACCGACTGGAACCGTTTTCAGGACAAGATACGGAAAGGCAACGCGCAGATTTTCCGGCTCGGCTGGAACGCCGACTACCCCGACCCGGAGAACTTTTTTTTCCTGCTTTACGGGCCGAACTCCAAAGTGGCGCACCAGGGCGAGAACGCCGCGAATTACCGCAACCCGCGCTTTGACGAGTTGTTTGAGGAGATGCGGAGTTTGCCGAACACGCCGCGCCGCACGGAGTTGATTGACGAGATGACCGAAGTGCTGCGCCGCGACGCGCCGTGGATCTGGGGATTTCACCCCAAGTCCTTCGTGCTGCACCACGGTTGGCTGGCCAACGCCAAGCCGAACCTGATGTCGCACAACGGGCTTAAATACCTGAAACTCGACACCGCGCGGCGCGCCGGCCTGCGCGACGAATGGAACCGCCCGCGCACCGGCCCGGTCGCGGTGCTCGCCGGCGCGCTGGCGCTGTTCCTGATGCCGGCGGTGGTGATTTACCGCAGGCGCCGCCGCGAGACCGCGCTGTGATCGCCTACATCGTCCGCCGCGCGCTGTATGCGCTGCCGATACTGGTCGGCGTCAATGTGCTGACCTTCTCGCTGTTCTTCATCGTCAACTCGCCCGACGACATCGCGCGCATGCAACTGGGGGACCGCCATATCACGCAGCAGCAGGTGGATGCGTGGAAGCGCGAGCGCGGCTACGACCGCCCGCTGTTCTACAACGCCGCGGCGGCGGGGGCGGCGCGGCTGTCCGACACGATTTTCTTCGACGAGTCGCTGCGCCTGTTCGTGTTTGAGTTCGGGCGCTCCGACAGCGGCAGGGACATCGGCCACGACATTCGCCAGCGCATGTGGCCGAGCCTCGCCATCGCGGTGCCGACGCTGCTCATCGGCATCCTCGTCAACATCACCTTCGCGCTGATCATGGTTTTCTTCCGCGCCACATATGTGGATTTCTGGTCGGTGATGCTGTGCATCGTGCTGATGTCCGTCTCCGGGCTGTTCTACATCATCGGCGGCCAGTATGCGGTCGGCAAACTGCTGAAACTGGTGCCGATATCGGGCTATTACGGCGGCTGGTCGGCGTTTCGCTTCGTGCTGCTGCCGGTGGTCATCGGCGTCGTCTCCGGCATCGGCGCCGGCAGCCGCTGGTACCGCACGATATTTCTCGAGGAGGCGGGCAAGGATTATGTGCGAACCGCGCGCGCGCGCGGCGTCGGCGAGTTCACGGTGCTGTTCCGCCACATCCTGCCGAACGCGCTGATACCGATACTGACCGGCGTCGTCGTGATTTTGCCGCTGCTGTTCATGGGCAGTTTGATTATCGAGTCTTTCTTCGGCATTCCCGGCCTCGGCAGTTACACGATAGACGCGATTGCGCGCCAGGACTTTTCCATCGTGCGCTCCATGGTTTTTCTCGGCTCGGTGCTGTACATCGCCGGCCTGCTGCTGACCGACATTTCCTACACTTTTGTCGACCCGCGCGTGAGGCTGGGCTGATGCCGGTGGTGCTGCTCACCGACGCCTTTTTCTTCGCGCTGATTGCGCTGACCGCGCTGTATGCGTTTTATGTGTCGCGCAGGCCGCATTTGCAGGCGGCGTGGCGCAAACTGGCGCGCGACCGTTCGGCGATGGTGTCGCTGACGGTCATCGCGTTTTACTTCGCCGTCGCGCTGCTCGACTCGCTGCATTTCAGGCCGCTCATCGAGACCGCCGAAACCGCGCAGGGCGGCGAGGCCGTCTATTCCAACGAGGTCGTCAGCGTGTTTGACCGGCTGGTGTCGCCTCTCGGCGAGCGTTTTGAGAAGACCTATTCCGCGCCGCTGGCGGTGCGCGGCTATGTCAAGGAGATGGTTGAGGAGGACGGCGTGCGCCGCCACATCTATCCGCGCCTGCAATACGGCGGCGCGGCGCTGGCCGAACCGGACCTGGCGGCGGCGGACATCGCGCGGCGCGCCGCCGTGTGGGGCCTTGCCGGGCTGCTGGCGTGCGCCGCGCTGCTGGCGCTGGTGTGCGCCGTCGTGGCCGGGCCGCGGCGCGCGCCGGCGGCGATGCGCGCCGTCGTCCGCAACGCCACCGGCGGCCTGCCGCTGCGCGCCGTCGCCGTCACCATTGCGCTGATTGTCGTCGCGGTCTTCATCACTGCCGGCATTGGCCGCGAATACCATCTGCTCGGCACCGACAAGATCGGCGGCGATGTCCTGTACCAGGCGCTGAAGAGCGTGCGCACCGGTTTTCTGATTGGCACGCTGACGACGCTGATTATGCTGCCGTTCGCGCTGGCGCTCGGCGTTTGCGCCGGTTATTTTCTGGGGTGGGTGGACGATGTCATCCAGTATCTGTACACCACGCTGAACTCGATTCCGGGCGTGCTGCTGGTGGCGGCGATGGTGCTGATGCTGCAACTCTACATGGACCAGCACGGCGACCGCTTCAATGACCTGGTCACGCGTGCCGACACGCGGCTGCTGTTTTTGTGCGCCATTCTGGGAATCACCAGTTGGACCGGGCTGTGCCGGCTGCTGCGCGCCGAGACGCTGAAAGTCAGGGAGATGGACTACATTGACGCGGCGCGCGCGCTCGGCGTCGCCCGCCCGCTGATACTGCTGCGCCATGTCCTGCCGAATGTGATGCACATCGTCGTCATCACCGTGGCCCTTGATTTCAGCGGGCTGGTGCTGGCCGAGGCGGTGCTTTCATATGTGAATATCGGCGTGGACCCGGCGATGCACAGTTGGGGCAACATGATCAACAGCGCGCGCCTTGAGATGGCGCGCGAGCCGGCGGTGTGGTGGCCGCTGCTCGCCGCCATGGTGTTTCTGTTCGGCCTGGTGCTGTGCGCCAACCTGTTCGCCGACGGCGTGCGCAACGCGTTTGACCCGAGGAGCGAATGGAACCGCTCCTGAGCGTGCGCGGCTTGCGCGTCGAGACGGCGCCGCCGGGGCGCCGCGAGACGCTGCTGCGCGACATCGCGTTTGACATCGCCCCCGGCGAGAGTTTCGCGCTGCTCGGCGAGTCGGGTTCCGGCAAGTCGCTGACGGCGCTGTCCATCCTGCGCCTGCTGCCCGACGGCCTGCGCGTGCGCGCCGGCGAGGTGCGGCTGCACGGGCAAGACCTGCTGCGGCGCCCGGAGACGGCGATGCGCGATGTGCGCGGCGGCAGTATCGGCATGATTTTCCAGGAGCCGATGACCTCGCTGAACCCGGTGATGACGGCGGGCCGCCAGTTGACCGAGGCGCTCGGCCTGCACCGCGGCGTGCGCGGGCGCGATGCGCGGCGCGCGGCGCTGCAACTGCTGGACGAGGTCGGCATAGACGAAGCCGGGCGCGTGTTCGCATCGTATCCGCACGAATTGTCGGGCGGCATGAAGCAGCGCGTGATGATCGCGGCGGCGCTCGCCGGCGAGCCGGAGTTGCTGATAGCCGACGAACCGACGACGGCGCTCGATGTGACCATTCAGGCGCAGGTGCTCGACCTGCTGAAGAAACTGCAAGCCGACCGCGGCATGGCGATGCTGTTCATATCGCACGACCTGTCGGTGGTGTCGTGCATCGCCGGGCGCATCGCGGTGATGCGCGACGGCGGGATACTGGAGCAGGCCGGCGCCGGCGAGTTTTTCAGCCGCGCGCGCCACGACTACAGCCGCCGCCTGTGCGCGATGCTGCCGGACCGCGGCAAGCGCGGCGTGTCGCTGTTTGACGGCGCGCGCCTGCCGCCGCCGCGCGGCGGCGAAGCGCTGGCCGAAGTGCATGATCTCGCGGTTCATTTTCCGGTCAGGAAGGGCCTGTTCAAGCGCACCGTCGGCCACATCAAGGCCGTGGACGGCGTCTCGTTCGCGCTGCGGCGCGGGCGCACGCTGGCGCTGGTCGGCGAATCCGGCAGCGGCAAGACGACGATAGCGCGCGCGCTGCTCGGCCTGGTCGAGCCGAGCGCGGGCGAACTGCGTCTCGCGCAGCCCGGCGCCGGCAACGCCTGGCGGCGTCTGCGGCGGCGCGCGCAAATCGTCTTTCAGGATCCGTTCTCGTCGCTGAACCCGAAAATGCAGGTGGAGCAGTTGATTGGCGAGGGTTTGCGCGCGCGCGGCGCGGCGCGCGGCGGCGCGCTGCGCGAGCGGGTGGCGGCGCTGCTGGAGCAGGTCGGCATGCCGCCCGACTGCATGCACCGCCATCCGCACCAGTTTTCCGGCGGCCAGCGCCAGCGCATCTGCATCGCGCGGGCGCTGGCGGTGGAGCCGGAGTTGATTATCTGGGACGAGCCGACCAGCGCGCTGGATGTCTCGGTGCAGGCGCGCATTCTGGATCTGTTCCAGCGCTTGCAGGCCGACCTGGGCCTGAGTTATCTGTTCATCACGCACGACATCTCGGTGGTGGCCTATATGGCGCACGAAGTGGCCGTGATGTACCGCGGGCGCATCGTCGAGCAGGGCGAGACCGAACCGCTGCTGGACGCGCCGGGCCACCGCTATACCAGGGAATTGCTGTCGGCGGTGCCCGCGCTGCCCGCTTTTGCCGCATAATAGGCGCCAACGGCATAACGCGATGACACGACGGGATTTGGCATGACGGGATTTTTCCGCAAACGCGGCGCCCTGCACCTGACGCTGCCGCAGGTGTCGCCGCTGCTGTCGCCGTGGTACCACGAAGACTACGGCGGCCAACTGCTGGACGACACCGAGGCCGTCGTCGCCGACTGGGTGGAGCAGGCGGTCGGCTATTTCGCGCTGGACATCCGCTCGTTCGAGTCCGGGCGGCGGTGGCTGGACAACGGCCTGATTCACTCGCATTTCGCAATCAGTTGCGCGCGCCAGGCCGACAGCCAGGTGGTCGGCGATTTTTCGCGGTTGCCGATTGATTCCGGCAGCCTCGACCTGGTTGTCGCGCACCATATCCTGGAATTCTGCGCCGACCCCCACGAATTTTTGCGCGAGGTGGACCGCACGCTGATTCCGGAAGGGCGGCTGATTGTCGTCGGCTTCAACCCGCTCGGCGTCCACGGCCTGCTGAAATGGTTCAAGCCGCGCCTGGCGCCGCCGTGGGGCGGGCGTTTCTACCCGGCGCTGCGCGTTCGGGAATGGCTGTCGGTGCTCGGCTTTGATGTCGAGAAAACGCGCTATTTCGCGTTCCCGCTGTCGTTCTCAAGGAAGAAGGCGGCGCGGCGGGCGTCGCGGCTGTGCCGGCGGGTGCTGCCGTTCAGCGGCGCGTTGTTCGCGCTGCTCGCGGTCAAGCGGCTGTCGCGCGTCGTGCCCGTCGCAGGCTCGTGGTCGCCCGGCAAGGTGCTGGCCGGCAAAAGCGTGCAGCCGACGACATTTGAACGCCGCGCGCCGCGCCTTTCGCGGCGGCGGGATGACCATGCCTGAAGAGCGCCTGGACATCTACATCGACGGCGCCTGCTCGCGCAACCCCGGGCCGGGCGGCTGGGCCGCGCTGCTGATTTACCGCGGGCGCGAGAAGGTGGTCAGCGGCGGCGAGATGAACACGACCAACAACCGGATGGAATTGCAGGCCGCCATCGGCGCGCTGTCGGCGGTGCGGCGGCGATGCCCGCTGCGCGTCGTCACCGATTCGCAGTATGTGAAAAACGGCGTCGAGCAGTGGCTTGCGCGGTGGAAGGAAAACGGCTGGCGCACCTCCGACAAAAAGCCGGTCAAGAACATGGATTTGTGGCAGGAACTCGACCGCCTGACGCAGCGTTTTGACATTGACTGGCGCTGGGTGCGCGGCCACAGCGGGCACCCGGAGAACGAGCGGGTGGACGAGTTGGCGCGGCGCAACATTCCCGGCGGGGCGTGAATGGAGAACGCGCGGCAAATCGTTCTCGACACCGAGACGACGGGGCTGGAGCCGGGCGCCGGGCACCGCATCGTAGAGATTGCCTGCCTCGAACTGGCCGGGCGCGCGATGACCGGCGAGCAGTTTCACCGCTATGTCAATCCCGGGCGCAGAAGCGACCCGCGCGCGCTGGAGGTGCACGGGCTGACCGATGCGTTTCTGGCCGACAAGCCGCTCTTCGGCGACATCTGGCAGAACCTTTGCGAGTTTGTGCGCGGCGCCGAGGTGATCATCCACAACGCCGAATTTGACCTCGCGTTTCTCGACGCCGAACTGGAGCGGCTCGGCCAGCCCGGCTTTGTCGAGCAGACCGGCTGCACGGTGTGCGACTCGCTGGCGCTGGCGCGCAACGAGTTCCCGGGCCTGCAAAACAGCATAGACGCGCTGAGCGACCGCTTTTCCATAGACCGCGCGGCGCGCGACGAGCACCACGGCGCGCTGATTGACGCCGACCTGCTGGCCAGGATTTACCTGGCGATGACCGGCGGGCAGACGGCGATGTTTCAGCAGGCGCAGGGCGCCCCGGCGGACGGGAATCTGACGCAACTGGCCGGTCTCGGCGGCGCGCAGGCCGGCAGTTTGCCGGTCATCCCGGCCAGCCCCGCCGAGACCGCGCGCCACGCCAAATTCCTGGAAAGGCTGGAGCGCGAATCGCGCAAGGGTTGTATTTGGCCCGGAAAATGATAACTTTATGTTTCCGATGAACCCAAAACCCCGGATGACAATGAAAATACGCACGGCAATGGCCGGCGCGCTGGTCGCGTCGGCGTCTTTATTCGGCTGTGTCACCGAGGACGGCGCGCGCCAGCACGCCGGCGCCGGTGGCTACGGCCCGTGGCAAGCCTCGCTGTACAGCGCGGGCGGCGCATCCACCGAGATGTTCGGCCCGTTTGACACGCGCGATGAATGCGCCGCCGCCGCAATGGAGCGGCTCGGCGCGGACGACCGCGGCGACAGGCCGATGGCCTTCAATTGCACCTTGATGCGGCAGTAACCGCCGCCTGTCAGCGGCGAAGATTGTCGCGCACAACCTTGGCGAGCGCCGCCGAGTCGAGGTCGCCGCCGCCTGCGTCCACCAGTTCGCGCATGCGTTCGGCGGCCAGCGTGAGGCCGTCGAGGCGCACGCCCATCGCCGCCGCCGACGCCGAGGCGTTGCGAAGGTCCTTGCAGTGCAGCGCCGCCTTGAAGCCGGGGCGGTAATCGTCTTCCAGCATCCGCCGCCCGTGGACTTCCAGTATCCTGCTGTTGGCGAAGCCGCCGAGCAGCGCCTCGCGCACGCGCGCGGCGTCCACGCCGGCGGCGGCGGCGAACTCCAGCGCCTCGGCGCAAGCGAGTATCGTCTGGGCGACGAGAATCTGGTTGCATGCCTTTGCGACCTGCCCGGCGCCGCTGCCGCCGATGTGCACGATGTGTTTGCCCATCACCCGCAGCAGCGGCAGCGCGCGCTCAAACGCCGCCTTCGGGCCGCCGGCCATGATGGACAGCGCGCCCTCAACGGCGCCCGCCTCGCCGCCCGACACCGGCGCGTCGAGCAGCGTGATGTCTTTTTCGGAGAGGCGCGCGGCGAACCCGCGCGTCGCCTCCGGCGAGATGGTGCTCATGTCCACCGCCAGGCTGCCGGCGGCGGCGGCGTGGATGACGCCGCCGGCGCCGAACAGCACCTCCTCGACATCGGGCGTGTCCGACACCATCGTGATGCAGACGCCGGCCTGGCGCGCGGCGTCGGCGGGGCTGCGGCAGGCTGTGGCGCCCTGTTCAACCAGCGGCGCCATCGCCGCGGCGCGGCGCGCGTGGACGAACAACTTGTGGCCTGCGGCAAGCAGGTTGGCGGCCATTTGCCGGCCCATGATGCCAAGCCCGATGAATGCGATTTTTTCCATTGTCTGTGATTCCGATATGATAGGGGGATGAAAGCCTATTTTAACCAACTGCCGGGGCTGCTCGACAAGGGCCTCGCGCCGTTTTACCTGGTGTCGGGCGAGGAGCCTTTGCAGCAGATGGAGGCCGCCGACAAAATCCGCGCCAAAGCCGCGGCGCAGGGCTACGGCCACCGCGAGTTTTTCTTCATTGAGCCGGACTTTGACTGGAGCCGCCTCGCCGCCGCCGCCGGCAACCTGTCGCTGTTCGCCGAGCGGCGTTTCATGGACATCCGGCTGCCCGGCGACAAACTGCCGGCGCGCGGCGCGGAATTCTTCAGGGAAGTGCTGGAGTCGCCGCCGGAGCAGGTGCTGTTTCTGGTGCAGGCGCGCAAGGTGGACGGGCGCGCGGCGTGGGTGCGGCGCGCCACCGAACACGGTGTGTGGGTGCAGGTGTATGCGAAGAACCCGGTCGAATTGAGGGCGTGGCTGCGCGAGCGCATGGCGCGCGCCGGCGTCGCCGCGGGCGAGGGCGTCGCCGAACTCATCGCCGAGCGCGCCGAGGGCAACCTGCTGGCGGCGGCGCAGGAAGTGGAAAAACTGAAGTTGCTGTGCGGCGACGACACGCTGGAGGCGGACGAGGCCGGCAGGATAGTCGGCGACAGCGCCCATTACAGCGTCTATGACCTGGCCGACGCCGCGGTCGGCGGCGATGGCCGCCGCGCGGTGCAGGTGCTGGAAGGGCTGCGCGGCGAGGGCGCGCCCGAGCCGCTGGTGCTGTGGGCGCTGGCCGACCAGGTGCGCCGCCTGCTTTTGATGGAGCGGCGCCTGGCCGCCGGCGACAGCCGCGAGTCGGTGCTGCGGGCGGTGTGGAAGGCCAAACAGCCGGTGTACCGCAAGGCGCTGGCGCGCGGCCTGCGCCACCGCTGGTGGGGCGTGCTGTATGCATGCCACGAGGCCGACCGGGCCGTCAAGGGCCACGGCGCCGACGACGCCTGGCATGAATTGCTGAGACTGGTGCTGCGCGCGTCCGGCGCCGGCGCATTGCGAAGGGCGCCCGCCGCCTGACGGGGAGTGACTGAACGATGAACGATACAACGCAAGATTCCGGCGCCGATGTTCGCGCCAGCCTGAGGCAAATCGGCGAGACGGCGAGAACCTGCGCCGCGGTCATCGGCGCCGCCGAAACGCCGGTCAAGAACGGCGCGCTGCACGCGATTGCGCGGCAGTTGGACCAGTCGCGCGACCATCTGATGCGGGAAAACGCCGCAGACTTGAAGGCCGCGCGCGAACGCGGCACCGCCGGCGCGATGCTCGACCGGCTTGAACTGAACGCCGCGCGCATCGACGCGATGATAGCCGGCGTGCGCGAGATAGCCGATTTGCCCGACCCGGTCGGCGAGATTGGCGGCGTGCAGGCGCGCCCTTCGGGCATTCGCGTCGGGCGCATGCGCACGCCGCTGGGCGTTGTCGGCATCATCTACGAGGCGCGCCCGAATGTAACGGCGGACGCCGCGGCGCTGTGCCTGAAATCCGGCAACGCCTCTATTCTGCGCGGCGGCTCGGAGGCGATACGCTCCAACCGCGCCATCGCCGCGTGCATCGAGCGCGGCCTTGAAGAAGCCGGCCTGCCGGCGGCCTGCGTGCAGGTCGTCAAGACGCCGGGGCGCGAATCGGTCAGCGCGATGCTGGCGCTGGACGACTGCATTGATGTCATCATCCCGCGCGGCGGCAAGGGGCTGATTGAGCGCGTCGCCGCCGAGTCGAAGATTCCGGTCATCAAGCACCTGGACGGCATCTGCCATGTCTATGTGGACGACGGCGCCGACATCGGCATGGCGCTGGACATCGCCGAGAACGCCAAGGCGCAGCGCTTCGGCGTGTGCAACGCGATGGAGACGCTGCTGGTCGCCGACAGCGTCGCCGCGGAGTTTCTGCCGCGCTTCGCCGAACGCATGAAGGAGCGCAAGGTCGAGTTGCGGGGCTGCGACAAGACGCGCCGCGTGCTGCCGGACATCGCCGCCGCAAGCGACGGCGACTGGCGCGAGGAATACCTGGCGCCGGTGCTGTCGGTGAAGACGGTGGCCGGCATGGACGAGGCGATCGGACACATCGGCGCCTATGGCTCGAAGCACACCGACGCCATCGTCACCCGCGACCACGCGCGCGCGATGCGTTTTCTGCGCGAGGTGGATTCCAGTTCGGTCATCATCAACGCCTCGACCCGCTTTTCCGACGGCCACGAATACGGCCTGGGCGCCGAAATCGGCATCAGCACCGATGTGCTGCATGTGCGCGGGCCGGTCGGCCTGGAAGGGCTGACGACGCAGAAGTTCGTCGTCTTCGGCGGCGGCCAGGTGCGCGAGTAGCGAAGTTGCCGGGGAATTGCCGGTGATTGCGGTCATGGGGGGAGTCTTTGACCCGGTTCACTTCGGCCACATCAAGCCCGCCCTTGAACTGCTGGCGCGCCCGCAAATCTCGCAGGTGCGGCTGATGCCGTGCCGCGTCCATCCGGACAAGGGCGAGGCCGGCGCCGGCGCGCGCCACCGGCTGCAAATGCTGGAACTGGTCGCCGGCGCCGGCCTGGTCGTGGATGGCCGCGAACTGGAGCACGACGGCGTGTCATACACCGCGGACACGCTTGGGCGGTTGCGCGACGAGGTCGGCGGCGAACAGCCGATTGCGTTTGTCGCCGGCCAGGACACGGCGGCGAAGATGCACACCTGGAAGTGCGCCGCGCGCCTGCCGGCGCTGGCCCACCTGATTGTGCTGGCGCGCCCGGATTGCGGCGACTGCCAGTTGCCGGCGGCGTGGCGGCGCACCGAAGATTTGGCGGCGCTTGCGGCCAGCCCCGCCGGTTGCGCGTACCGCGCGCACAACCGCCAGTTTGCCGCGTCGTCCGGCGCCATCCGCGCGATGATCGGGCGGCGCGAGCAGCCGCGCTACCTGCTGCCGGGCGCGGTCTGGAACTACATATGCCGACACCGTCTGTATGGCTGGAACGAACCCCGTGACGTCTGAGCGCCTGCGCCGCCTGGTGCTCGACTGCCTCGGCGACATGAAGGCGCGCGATGTGGCCGACCTGGATGTGCGCGGCAAGACCGCCATCACCGACCGCTTCATCATCGCCACCGGCACCTCCAACCGCCACGCCCAGGCCGTTTCCGACCGCATCGTCGAGACCGCGCGCGAGAACGGCGTCCGGCCCCTCGGCGTCGAGGGCCGCGACACCGCCGACTGGATACTGATAGACCTGGGCGATGTCGTCGTTCATGTAATGCAGGCCGCCGCGCGCAGGTTTTACGACCTCGAGGAATTGTGGCAGACCGCGATTTGATTTCGGCGCCGCGCAGGGCGGCTTATTACGCGCTGGTCGCGCTCGCCGCGTTGCTGGCGCTGCTGGCCGTGCTGACGCTCGCGGCGCGGTGGTTTCTGGCCTCGGTGGACGACTACCGCGGCGAGTTCGCGTCCGCCGCAAGCGAGGCGCTCGGCGTCGAGGTGCGGGTGGATTCGGTGCGCGCGCTGCTGCGCGGCGGCGACCTCGGCGTGCTGGCGTCGGGGTTGGTGCTGGGGCCGGTGTCGGTGCAAAGCGCGGCGGTTGAACTGGACGCGCTGCGGTCGCTGCTGCGGATGCGCCCGGAAATTTCCGGCGTGTACGCCGCCGGCGTTGAACTCGACATCGCCACCGACGGCCTGCGCCCGCCCGCCGGCGGCACTTCCGGCGTGGTTGCCGGGCTGTCGCCGGCGCTGCTGTCGGCCTTTCCGCATTTGCAGATTGAGGATGTGGCAATCAACTGGCGCGACACCGCCGCCGGCAAGACGCGCCGCTTTGACAACGCGCGCATCGTGTTGCAGCGCCCGGGGTCCGCCGACGGCGGCCTGCGCGTGCTGGTAGAGGCGGACTTGCCGCCCGCACTCGGGCGGCGCCTGCGCTTTGTCGGCGATGTGCGCGATGCCGCCGCGCCGGACGCGGTGGAGTTTCAGATGGAACTGGACGGCGTTGAGATTGGCGGCGGCTGTGAACTGGCGACCGGCGAACGCTGCTGGGAAGGGCGGGTTTCGGGCGAATTGCACGGGCGCGCCGGCGCCGGCGGCGTGCAACTCGCGCTGACCGGCGGCGCGTTGCAGCCCGGCGCCGCGGCGTCGCCGCAGGAGGCCTTTCCGCTCAGCGGCGGCGTGCAATGGTCGCGCGGCGCGGCGGAACATCTGGCGTTTCTGGCGACGCTTGAAGACTTGCCGCTGAACCGCATCGCCAACTGGCTGCCCGAAGGGAAACTGCCGGCGGCGCTTGATGCATGGCTGCGGCGCGCGCCGGTCGCGGGGCGCGTGACGCAGGCGCGGGTGGTTTATGCCGGCGCGCCGTCGGACTTCTCTTTTCTCGACGGCGTGCGCATCACCGCCGCCATCGCCGATGCCGAACTGAATTACCGCAAGGGCCAGCCGCCGCTGCGCGGCGTGGATGCGGATCTGGTGTTTGGCAACGGCGCGCTGCGCGCCGACATCTCGCGCCTGCGGGTTCTCGACACCCGTTCCGAAGACGCCGTCGTCGCCATCGCCGATGTTCGCCGCCCGGTGCTGGCCGTCACCGCCGGCGGGCGCGGGCCGCTTGCCGATGTGCTGGCGCATTTGCATCATCTGAAACTGTTCGACGCCTACGGACTGACGCCCGCCCACCTCGCCGCAAGCGGCGACAGCCGCCTGCGGCTGAACCTGGAAGTGCCGCTGAGCCGCAAGGTAAAGCACAAGACCGTGGTTTCCGGCACGCTGGATTTCGACAATTCCGGCCTCGCTTTTCCGGTGCTGGGCCTGGACTTTGACAAACTGCGCGGGCGTCTTGCGTTCAACCGCGCCGGCGCCGCCGCCGACGACATCAACGCCGAACTCAGGGGGCGCCCGGTGACGATTGCGGCGCGCCGTGTCGCCGGCGGCACCGCGCTGGACCTGAGCGCGACGCTGGCGCCGTACCCGGACTTTGCCGACCTGATGGCCGCCGCCGCGCCGCCGGCGCTGGAAGATTTTGTCGGCGGCGAGGCGGGGTGGCGCGCCGAAGTGCTGGTGCCGAACCCCGGCGCCGCGGTGCAGGCGGGCGGCGGCTTCAGGATTAAACTGACTTCCGACCTGCGCGGCATCCGCGTCAACCTGCCGGCGCCGCTCGGCAGGGACGGCGAACAGGCCGAGACTTTTGTGTTTGAGACCGGGCTGGGCGCGGCGCCGCGCCGGGTCGTTTATGGCGATGTGTTTGATTGGGCGCTGCCGCCGCCGGGCGGTGCGCCGGGCGAGTTGTTGCTCGGCCCCGGCCCGCACCGTGCCGCGACCGGCGCGGCGCCGGTCGTGCGCGGCGCGATTGAGCATCTGGACTTCGGCGAGTGGCTGGCGTGGTGGCGCACGCACGGCGACCGCATCGGCGGCGGCGCGGCGCCGGTCGTGCCGGGCGCGGTGGATGTCGTCATCGGGCAGGCCGCGTTCGGCGGGCAGGCGCTGGGCAAACTGGCGCTGAAAACCGCGCGCCTGCCGGACGGACGGCTGGAGTTGCGCGTTGATTCCGAACCGGTCAAGGGCGGCGTTATTTTCCCGCAGGCGCAGGCCGCCAACCCGCGCGTTTATCTCGACTTTGAGCGTCTTGGCCTTGGCGAGGCGATGTTTGCGGACATCGGCGCCGGCGCTGACGGCGGCGCGCCCGATCCCGCCGGCCTGCCGCCGCTGGCGATTCGGGTGGGCGAGTTCCGGTTTGACGAGATTGCCGTCAACAACCTGCGCGTGATGACCAACCCGGCGCAACCGGGCCTGGCGATTTCAAGGGCGTCTTTCAGCAAAGTCGCCGACGGCACGACAATCGGCGAGGTGCGGCTCAGCGGGCGCTGGAACGGCGGCGACCGGCAGCGCAGCGAACTGAAACTGGAGGCGGAAAGCGGCGACTACGGAAAACTGCTGCGGCTGTGGGGGTTTCAGACCGGTTTGAAGGGCGCGCGCGGCACGCTGCGCGGCGATGTCGCGTGGAACGATTCGCTGCCGCGCTTCGGCCTCGGCAAACTCGAGGGAGAGGTCGTGATTGACACCGAAGACGGCACCGTCGAGACGCTCAAGCCCGGCGTCGGCAAACTGCTGGGACTGCTGAACATCTCGGAGATAGTGCAGCGCTTCACGCTTGATTTCAAGGATGTGTTCGACAAGGGCCTCGCCTTTGACACGATGAGCGGGCGCCTGGTTTTCGGCGGCGGCGACATGATGACCGAGAACTTCGTCATCGACGGCCCCGCGCTGAACCTGTCCATCAGCGGGCGCACCGGCATCGCCGCGCGCGACTACGACCAGCGGATTGATGTGGTGCCGAACCTGAGTTCAACGCTGCCGCTGATGTCGGCGCTGTTCGCCGGCCCGCTCGCCGGCGCCATTGTTTTTGTCGTGGACAAGGCCGCGCGCCTGGGCCGCCGGGTGGACCGGGTCATCACGCTGCGCTATGCGCTGAAGGGCAGTTGGGAAAACCCGCAAGTGAAATTCATCGGCGCGCCGAAGGCGCGCCTTAAGTCCGGCGGTTGAGCGCCGCCCCGCGCCTGCGGCGGGACGGCGCAAACGAATGCTGCCCGCGGCTGCTGCGGCTGCTCGCGGTTACTCGTGGCCGCCCAGCGCCGTGAACAGGTTCAGCAGGTGCGTGAACATCACATAGATGTTGGCGTACAGCGACACCGTCATCACGACATAGTTGGTCTCGCCGCCGTGCAACATGCGGCTGGTGTCGTACAGTATCAGCCCCGACATCAGGATGACCGCCACCGCCGAGATGGTCAGCGACAGCGCCGGGATTGCCAGAAACAGGTTGGCGACGATGGCCAGCAGCACGACAATCACGCCGACGAACAGAAAGCCGCCCATGAAACTGAAGTCGCGCTGCGTCGCCAGCGCATATACCGACAGACCGGTGAACATCACCGCCGTCGTCGCGAACGCCGACATCACAATCTGCGGCCCGTTCGGCAGCCCGAGATAGAGCGACAGTATCGGCCCCAGCACATAGCCCATGAAGCCGGTGAACAGAAAAGTCAGCGCCAGCGACCAGGCGCTGTCGCGGAACCGGTAAATCACGAACGGCATGCCGATAAAGACCGCGATCATGATGAACCAGTTAATCGGCTGCGCGCCGGCGGCCATCGCAAAGCCGGCGGCGGCGGCGCTGGTCAGCAGCGTCAGCGTCAGCAGCAGGTAGGTGTTGCGTATGACCCGGTTGCTCGCCAGAACCGGGGTCTGCGCGCGTGAAATGGTTTGTTCCATCAGGGTTCCTCCATTGTGTTGGGATGCCCTTATTATAAGGCCGGGCTGCAAGTCATCAAGGTCTTGCGTGGGCCGGATTTGGCAAAAATTGCCGTTAAATCAAGGAAACATGCCTTTTGCCGAATGTACGAACAATCCGATTGAAAATTTCGTATATCTTATTGGCTATTTATGTAAGAATAGACATATCGGTTGCCGCCCGGCAACCCGTAAAAAAACAAAACCCCAACACATTGGAGGACTATGGAATGAAAGGGAGACGAACTATTGCCTTGGTTGCGGTAGCGGTCGCTCTGGCCGGAGCTTCCAGTCTGCATGCAAACACCAAACTGATGAGGATGTCGGATGACGCCAATCAGTGGGTGATGCCGACCGGAAACTACGCCAACCACCGTTATTCGGAACTGAAGCAAATCACCTCAAAGAATGCCAAGGACCTGAAGGTTGCATGGACTTTCTCGACCGGCGTTCTGCGCGGGCACGAAGGCAACCCGCTGGTTGTCGGCAACATGATGTATGTTCATACGCCGTTCCCCAACATCGTGTATGCGCTCGATTTGGACAAAGACGCGGGCATCGTCTGGGAATACAAGCCGCAACAGGATCCGGCGACGATTCCGGTGATGTGCTGTGACACCGTCAACCGCGGCGTCGCCTACGCCGACGGCAAGATTTTCCTGTATCAGGCCGACACGACGCTGGTTGCGCTGGACGCCAAGACCGGCAAGAAAGTCTGGAGCGCCAAGAATGGCGACATCGCCAAGGGCCAGACCGGAACCGCGGCGCCGATGGTCGTCAAGGACAAGGTCTATGTCGGCATCAGCGGCGGTGAATTCGGCGTTCGCGGACATTTGACCGCCTACAACACCAAGACCGGCAAGCGGGTCTGGCGCGGTTATTCAATGGGTCCCGATTCCGACACCTTGATTGATCCGAAGAAGACCACTCATCTCGGCGAGCCGGTCGGCAAGGATTCCGGCACCAACACCTGGAAAGGGGATCAGTGGAAAATCGGCGGCGGCACAACCTGGGGCTGGTTTTCCTACGACCCCGACCTGAACCTGGTTTATTACGGCACGGGCAACCCGAGCACATGGAACCCGGTTCAGCGCCCCGGCGACAACCGCTGGTCGATGACCATTTTCGCGCGTGACGCCGACACCGGCATGGCCAAATGGGTCTATCAGATGACGCCTCACGACGAGTGGGATTACGACGGCATCAACGAGATGATACTCGCCGACATCCCGGTCAAGGGCCAGACCCGCAAGGTGCTGGTGCACTTTGACCGCAACGGCTTCGCCTACACCATGGATCGTGTGAACGGCGAACTGCTGGTCGCCGAGAAATTCGACGATGTGGTCAACTGGGCGACGGACATCGACATGAAAACCGGCCGTCCGAACATGGTGAACAAGTACCGCACCGAGTACAACGGCGAAGATGTGCTTTCAAAGGACATCTGCCCGGCGGCGCTGGGAACAAAAGACCAGCAGCCGGCGGCTTTTTCACCGCGGACGAGGCTGTTTTATGTGCCGACAAACCATGTCTGCATGAACTATGAGCCTTTCAAGGTCAGCTACACGGTGGGTCAGCCATATGTTGGAGCGAACCTCGACATGTTCCCGGCGCCGACGCGCCCGGGCGGCACGGACCGCGGCCCCCATATGGGCCGGTTCATCGCCTGGGATGCCGACAAGGGCAAGGAAGTGTGGGCGATTGACGAGAAGTTCTCCGTCTGGAGCGGCGCGCTGGCGACCGCCGGCGATGTGGTCTTCTACGGCACGCTTGAGGGCTACCTGAAAGCGGTGGATGCCAAGAGCGGCGAAGAACTGTTCAAGTTCAAGACGCCTTCCGGCATCATCGGCAATGTCATGACCTACATGCACAAAGGCAAGCAGCATGTGGCCGTTTATTCGGGCATTGGCGGCTGGGCCGGTATCGGCATGGCCGCTGGTCTGACCGGCGATCGTGACGGGTTGGGCGCTGTAGGCGGCTACCGCCACCTGCAGAACTACACCCGGCTGGGTGGCGGCCTGACGGTCTTTACCCTGTAACTTCGATGTTGTTTGGTCCGGCCCCCGCACCGTCCGGTTCGGGGGCCGGATTTTTTTCAGGACAGGATTTTTCGGGACAAACGCGGTGCCGGCGACAACTCAACAACGCCCGGTTTGCCGGGCTCTTTTATCTCGCCACCGGTTTGGCGTGTTGCTGACGGCGGCCTTCGCGGCCTGCCTGGCGGCGCCAGGCGCCTTTGCCGCGGAAGGCGAAAAGCCATACAAGGTGAACGCCGACGGCAAGGTGAACTGGCCGACATTCAGCGGCTACCGCCGCTACCATTCCGAATGCCATGTTTGTCACGGGCCTGGCGGGCTGGGCAGTTCTTTCGCGCCCAACCTGCTGGAGTCCATCAAGCGCCTGAGTTATGAACAATATCTGGAAGTGGTCGTCAATGGCCGGGTCAATGTGGACGCGGCCACGCAGAATGTGATGCCGGGGTTTGCAACCAATCTCAATGTTATGTGTTTTGTGGACGACATTTACACCTACCTGGTCGCAAGGGCCGACGGCGCCATCGGCATGGATCGTCCGAAGCACACGGGCAAGCCGCCGGAAGCGGCAGAGAATGAAAAAGCCTGCTTCGGCGATTTATGAACGGAGCGCGCCTGCTTGCCGCCGCTGCCGCAATCCTTGTTTGCAGCCCGCAAGCGCTGTTTGCCGCTGATGGCGGCACCGAAGTAGCAAAACGAACTGTCCTGCGCGTTTGCGCGGACCCGAACAATATGCCCTACTCAAACAGGGCGCAAACGGGGTTTGAGAACAAAATCGCCGAACTCATCGCCGCGGATCTCGGCATTCCGCTTTCCTACTACTGGTTTCCGCAAAGCATGGGCTTTGTGCGAACGACATTGAGCGCGAGGCGCTGCGATCTTGTCGTCGGCATCTCGGCGGCCAACGAACTGCTGCTGAACACCAACCCGTATTACTCGTCGGCATTTGCGCTGGTCTATCCCGCCGACGCCGGCCACAAACCGGCCTCGCTGTCGGACCCGAAACTGAAAGACGCGAAATTGCGAATCGGCCTGATTGCCGGGACGCCGCCGACGAGCCTGCTGCTTGAAAACGACTTGATGGAGCAGGTCGCCTCCTACCATCTGGTCGTGGACACCCGGGTTGATTCGCCTTCGGAGCAGATTGTGAAGGACCTGCTGGCCGGCAAACTGGATGTGGCCGTCCTGTGGGGGCCTATTGCGGGCTACCTGAACAAGCGGCACGACTCGCGCCTGAAGGTGGCGCCGCTGGTCGCCGACCACTCGGAAAAGCACCGCATGATTTACCGGATTACGATGGGCGTGCGCCCGAATGAAATTAAATGGAAGCGCCAACTCAACCGCTTCATACGCAAGAACCGGGACAAACTGGACGCGCTGTTGCGCGAATACGGCGTGCCGCTGGTGGCGGAAAGATGATGCTCTCGCTGCTGCTTGCCGCAAGCGCGGTGCTGGCGCCGCCGGCGGTTGCGTCCGGCGTTGTCGCCGAGCCGCGGGACTACCGCATGAGCGATTACCGCGCGCCGGTGCCGGCAACGCTGAAAGGCGCGACCGTGCTCAACGCCGCGGCGCTGCACGCGCTGCTTGCAAACGACGGCAACATGGATGTCGCGCTGATTGATGTGCTGCCGCGCGACCGCAAACCCCCCGACTTTCCCGCCGACCGCCTGTGGCGCCCGCCTACGCGCCACAACCTGCCGGGCAGCGTGTGGCTGCCGAATGTCGGTTATGGCCGCATCTCGGACGCCCGCGAGCGCTATTTCATGGACAACCTGGAGATGCTGACGACCCACCGCGAAGGGCGGATTCTGGTCTTCTACTGCGACGCCAACTGCTGGATGTCATGGAACGCGGCGAAAAGGGCGATGGAGTACGGCTTTCGCAATGTCCACTGGTTTCCCGGCGGCGTGGATGAGTGGAAAGAGGCGGGGCATGAACTGGCCGTCGGCAAGGTTGTGAAGATGCCGCCGGAATTCCCGGAATTGATGGAGGAACAGCGATGAAACGGAACGGCAAGCGGCGCCTCTTGCCGAACCTTGTCGCGCTGGCGCTGCTGCTTGCGCCGCTCGCGCCCGCGCAGGAAGTCGGCGACGGTTACAGCAAAGAGCAACTGCTGCTGTTTGACACGCCGCATCTCCGGAATATCCGGTCTGCGGCGGCGCTGCATTATGATTTTCATCAGCGCGGCGCGCAAACGGAGGCCATTGAAAACCATGTTACGCTGAAGATTACCGGCCTGACGGAGCGCGGCGGCAAGGATGTGGAAACCGAGTTTTTAAGCGGCGCGAACGGCAAAAACTACGCCATTGAGGATTTTCACGGCAATCCGCTGATTATGTATTTCCTCGAGTGGGATGTGGGTAAAATGGGCCGCGACAGCGACATCAGCCGCCATTACTTACGCAACCTGATTAAGCAGGCGTTTCTGAGCGCCGCCGCAAGCGAGGAGATTACCTTCACCCACGACGGGCGTCGCATCAACGGGCACAAGGTGTTTTTTGAGCCGCTCGCCTCCAAAAAGGGCGACGACCGCTACAAGAGTTATCCGGCCAAGCGCTATGAGTTTGTGCTGGCCGACGATATTCCCGGCGGGATTTACAGCATTGCAACGCGGTTGCCCGGCGACGCGCCTGAAGACGAGGCTCTGGAACACACCGAGATGAAATTCAGCCGGATTGAGCCGCCGACGGCCTTCTCCGGCCATCTCACACAGGAGGAACGCTGACATGAAAGCAACGAAACGCCGCGCAAACTTCCGCGCCCGGAACGGGGGCCTCGCGGCCTGTCTTGCGCCGGCCCTTTTGTGCGCCGCTTCCGGCGCCGCCGCCAACGACTTTCCGACCAGCGCGCGCGCCGAGTTCGTGTTTGCCTGCATGAGCACCAACGGCCAGTCCATGGAGATACTGAACAAATGCTCGTGCACGATAGACGCGATTGCCGAGCAGATGAAATACGACGCATATGTGGAGGCGGAAACGGTGCTTCGCATGCGCCAGGTGCAGGGCGAGCGCGTCGCCGCGTTCCGCACCGCCGAATGGCTTCGGCAGGCGGTGGACAAACTCCGGGCGGCGCAGGCCGAGGCCGAGGTGCGCTGCTTCTGAAAACGGCGCAAGTGGTTGATATTATAGGCTATTTTGCCATAATACTGCCGCAAAACCGGACGGATAGATTGAAAAATTCAATGATTGTTCGCCGGTCTTCATGATAATATGCCATTGTGCTTATGCACAAATCGCTAATTAGCATTTCAACACTATCAGGAGGTATCTACTGATGAAAGAATGGAAAACACCCGCAATTAGAGAAATTTCCGTCGGCATGGAAATCAACTGCTATGCCTGCGCCGAAATTTCCTGATTACGGCCCTGATTACCGCAAGTAATCAAAACGTTGTTGGTCCCTCTCTCTTGTTCGCCGGGCCTCATGGATAAAGCGGTGATTCCCGACTCTAATGCGTATCATCGTTTTAGGCTCTGCGGCAGGAGGGGGGTACCCGCAATGGAACTGCAATTCTGAGTACTGCCGTCTCGCAAGAAACGACAGTACTCGGGCCTTCCCAAGAACCCAGTCTTCACTCGCCGTCACCGCAGACGGCTCCCGTTACCTGCTTCTGAACTGCTCGCCCGATTTGCGGCAGCAGTTGAACCAGACCGAACCGCTGCATCCGCGCGAAGGGCTGCGCAGCAGCCCGGTCAAGGCCGTCGTGCTGACGAACGGCGATGTGGACCACATCGCCGGCCTGCTGACGATGCGTGAGAGCGAACCTTTCAGCATCTACGCCTCCGCCCGCGTGCACCGGATTCTCACGACCAATTCCATTTTCAATGTGCTGAACCCGGAGTATGTCCGGCGCCACACCATCGCGCTGTCGGCGCCTTTCCGCCCCGAAGATGCGCACGGGCGCCCGCTCGGGCTTGAGGTGGAGGCGTTTGCGGTGCCGGGCAAGGTCGCGCTGTTCCTTGAGGATGCAAGCCGCGGCGGCGATTTCGGCACCGAGGAAGGCGACACCGTCGGCCTGCATGTCCGCAGCCCGGAGAGCGGCGCCTCGTTCCACTACATTCCCGGCTGTGCCGGCCTCACCGACTCGCTGCGGCAACGCCTGGATGGCAGCGGCCTGCTGTTTTTTGACGGCACGCTGTTCCGCGACGACGAGATGATTACGATGGGCGTCGGCAAAAAGACCGGCCGGCGCATGGGGCACATCAGCATGAACGGCGAAGACGGCTCGCTCGCGGCTTTCCGCGACCTGTGCATAGACCGCAAAATCTTCATTCACATCAACAACACCAATCCGGTGCTGGTCGAGAATTCGCCGGAGCGCAAGATAGTGGAACAGGCGGGCTGGACGGTGTCGCGCGACGGCCAGGTGATAGACCTGTGAACCTGCGCCCCGGCAGTTTGCTGAGCCGCGGCGACCTGGAACGGCGCCTGCGCGAAATCGGCGAGAACTACTACCACGACAAGCACCCCTTCCACCGCCTGCTGCACACCGGCCAACTGGACAAGGGCCAGGTGCAGGCGTGGGCGCTGAACCGCTACTGCTACCAGGCGGCGATTCCGGTCAAGGATGCGCGGCTGATGGCGCGCATTCCCGACCACACGCTGCGCCGCGAGTGGCGCCAGCGAATCGCCGACCACGACGGCGGCGAGGACGGCGGCGGCGGCATCGAGCGCTGGCTGAAACTCACCGACGGGCTGGGGCTTGAGCGCGACTATGTGATGTCGCGCGAGGGCGCGCTGCCGGCGACGAAGTTCGCGGTCGGCGGATATGTGCATTTTGTCTCGGAGATGCCGTTGCTCGACGCCGTGGCGTCGTCGCTGACCGAGATTTTCTCGCCCGTCATCATCGCCGAGAGAATGTCCGGGATGCTGGCCGGCTATGACTTCATCACCGAGGAGACGATGGCCTATTTCAAGCCGCGCCTGACGCAGGCGCGCCGCGATGTGGACTTCGCGCTGCAATATGTCCTTGACAACGCGAACACGCTGGAGCGGCAACACGGCGTGCTGGCCGCGTTGCGCTTCAAGTGCGATGTGCTGTGGAGCCAACTGGACGCGCTGTATTTTTCATATGTGGATCCGCGCATCGTGCCGCCGGACTGTTTTGTCGCCAATGGCCGCTGAAGAAAACAGCCGCGAACGCCGCATGGTTTCGGCGGAGTCCATGCCGTCATTGCCGGCACATATAAAACTGCACCACGACAAGACGCGCGAGCGCTGGGTGCTGCTGGCGCCGGAGCGCCTGCTGGAGCCGGACGAGACGGCGCTCGGCATTTTGCGCCTTTGCGACGGCAAAACCACGCTTCGCAGCATCGCGCAAACCTTCGCCAGGTCCTATAATGCGCCGGAGGAGCGGATTCTGGCCGACATCACGGCGCTGATTCAGGATCTGGCCGACAAGGACTTCATCTCTATATGAGCGCAAAAGACAAAACCATCGGCATGCCGGTCTCCATTCTGTTTGAATTGACGCACCGCTGCCCGCTGCAATGCCCGTATTGCTCCAACCCGCTGCAACTGGAGCAGGCGGCCAACGAACTGACGACGCAACAGTGGTCGG